>NZ_JBBWVD010000038.1:0-53266 GCF_041903745.1 Thiocapsa sp. C2-2m
CCCCGTTCTTCAACGGCTATCGTCCGCAGTTCTACTTCCGCACCACCGACGTGACCGGCGCCTGCGAGCTGCCCGAGGGCATCGAGATGGTGATGCCGGGCGACAACGTGAAGATGACGATCAAGCTGATTGCGCCGATCGCCATGGAAGAAGGGTTGCGCTTTGCAGTGCGCGAAGGCGGCCGCACCGTCGGTGCCGGCGTCGTCGCGAAGATCATCGAGTAAAGGCATGAACAACCAGAGAATTCGTATTCGCCTGAAGGCGTTTGACCATCGCTTGATCGATCAGTCGGCCCGCGAAATCGTCGATACCGCCAAGCGCACTGGCGCGCAGGTGCGGGGTCCGGTGCCGCTCCCTTCCAAGAAGGAACGCTTCACCATCCTCGTCTCGCCGCACGTCAACAAGGACGCGCGCGATCAGTACGAGCTGCGGACGCATAAGCGCCTCATGGATATCGTCGACCCGACCGACAAGACGGTCGACGCATTGATGAAATTGGATCTGGCCGCGGGCGTCGACGTCCAGATCAAGTTGAGCTGAGGACGAACCCATGGCGATCGGATTGATTGGGCGTAAGGCCGGCATGACCCGGCTGTTCAGCGAAGACGGAGACAGCGTTGCCGTCACCGTCATCGAGGTTCAGCCGAACCGGGTCAGCCAGGTCAAGTCCGCCGAGACTGACGGCTACAGCGCGATTCAGGTCGCCTTCGGGAATCGGAGGGCCTCGCGCGTGACCAAGCCGCTGGCCGGCCACTATGCCAAGGCGGGGGTGGAGGCAGGCGAGTGTCTGCGTGAGTTTCGTCTCGAGAGCGGTGAAGGTGCCGATCTCGCCGTCGGCTCCGAGATTTCGGTCGACATCTTCGCGCCCGGCCAGAAGGTCGATGTGCGGGGGGTCACCAAGGGCCGCGGTTTCGCAGGTGCGATCAAGCGGCACCATTTCGCCGGACAGGATGCCACGCACGGCAACTCGTTGTCACATCGTGCCCCGGGCTCGATCGGTCAGAACCAGTCGCCGGGTCGCGTCTTCAAAGGTAAGAAGATGGCGGGTCATCTTGGCGCGGCCAATCGTTGCACACAGAACCTAGAGGTCGTGCGTGTCGACGCCGACCGGCAGCTTCTGTTGGTGCGCGGCGGCGTTCCCGGTCCGACCGGCGGGCGGTTGGTCGTGTTGCCGTCCGTGAAGCACAAGAACAAGGGTTAAGCACTCATGGAGCTCAGGATAAGAAACGACGGCGGCGGGTCGAGTCTGCAGGTAGCGGACACTGTCTTCGGCGTCGACTACAAGCCGGGTCTGATTCACCAGGTCGTCAATGCCTACATGGCCGGCGCGCGCGCCGGAACCCGTGCGCAAAAGACGCGTGCCGAGGTCTCGGGCGGCGGCGCGAAGCCGTGGCGGCAGAAAGGCACCGGTCGGGCACGTGCGGGTAGCTCGCGCAGTCCGATATGGCGCTCGGGCGGCGTCACCTTCGCCGCGAAGCCCCAGGATTACAGCCAGAAGGTCAATCGCAAGATGTATCGTGGCGCAGTGCGCTCGATTCTGTCCGAGCTGGTTCGCCAAGGGCGTTTGGTCGTTGTCGACGATCTGCGTGTGGAGGGCCCGAAAACCAAGGGGTTGCTGGCACTTCTCAAGCGCCATGAGCTGTCGAACGTGCTCATGCTGACCGACGGTCTCGACGACAACCTATACTTGGCGTCGCGCAACATCCCGAAGGTCGATGTGATGGCGGTTCAAGACGTTGACCCGGTCAGTATGGTCGCGTTCGACACGGTGCTTGCCACCGAGGCTGCGGTGAAGTACTTGGAGGAGCGACTGGCATGAACAACGAGCGTCTCATGAACGTCCTGTTGGCGCCGCTCGTCTCCGAGAAGACGTCTCGGGCCGGCGATCTTGCCGGTCAATACGGTTTCCGTGTTGCGACCGATGCAAACAAGCGCGAAATCGCGCGCGCCGTCGAGCTGATGTTCAACGTCAAGGTCGATGGGGTGCAGGTCCTGAACGTCAAAGGAAAAAACAAGCGGCACGGCCAACGCCTCGGCAAGCGCAACGACTGGCGCAAGGCTTATGTGCGTCTCGAAGCCGGCCACGATATCGACTTCGGCGGCGGCGCCTGAACGGGCCGGCCCACAGCAGCGGATAGACCAAGATGGCAATCGTAAAGACCAAACCGACTTCGGCCGGGCGGCGTTTCGTCGTCAAGGTGCAGTCGCCCGAGCTGCATAAGGGCGCGCCCTATGCGCCGCTCGTCGAGAAGAAGACGAAGAACGGCGGGCGCAACAACCTCGGGCGCATCACAGTGCGTCACCAGGGCGGCGGACACAAGCAGCACTATCGCCTGGTCGACTTTAAGCGCAACAAGGAAGGGGTCCCGGCGGTTGTCGAGCGTCTCGAATACGACCCGAACCGTACAGCTCATCTGGCGCTTTTGAAGTATGCAGACGGCGAGCGGGCGTACATCATCGCGCCGAAGGGGCTTGCTGTGGGTGGCCGTGTCGAGGCCGGCGAGGCCGCGCCCATCAGCGCCGGCAACTGCATGCCATTGCGGAACGTTCCCGTGGGCACCCAGGTGCATTGCATCGAGATGCGGCCCGGGAAAGGTGCTCAGATCGCGCGAGCCGCCGGAAGCTCGGCACAACTTGTTGCACGCGATGGCAAGAGCGCGACTCTGCGGTTACGTTCCGGGGAGATGCGCAAGATTCACGTCGACTGCCGTGCCGTGATCGGCGAGGTCGGCAACAGCGAAAACTCTTTGCGCAAGCTCGGCAAGGCCGGTGCATCGCGCTGGCGCGGTGTACGGCCGACCGTCCGCGGTGTGGTCATGAATCCGGTCGATCATCCGCACGGCGGCGGCGAGGGCCGGACCTCCGGCGGACGTCACCCTGTGACACCTTGGGGCGTACCGACCAAGGGTCACAAGACACGCAAGAACAAGCGGACCGACGCGATGATCGTCCGACGTCGCGGACGCAAGTAAATAAGGCGAGGTTGAGCAAGTGCCACGTTCGATTCGAAAAGGACCCTTTGTCGACCACCATCTGATCAAGAAGGTCGAAGAGGCGGTCGCGCAAAACAGCAAGCGGCCCATCAAGACTTGGTCACGCCGGTCAATGGTGCTGCCCGAGATGGTTGGGTTGACCATTGCGGTCCACAACGGGCGTCTGCACGTGCCGGTGCTCGTCAACGAAAACATGATCGGCCACAAGCTCGGCGAATTTTCATTGACCCGGACCTACCGGGGACATGCCGCCGACCGCAAGGCGAAGAAGCGCTAGCCGGAGATGGGGATGCGAGCCGAAGCAACACTGAAATATGCACGGGTCTCGGCCCAAAAGGCCCGGCTGATCGCGGACATGATCCGCGGGCGCGACGTCGAAGAGGCACTGAACACCTTGACCTTCAGCACTCAAAAGAGTGCTCGGATCATCAAGAAGGTCCTGGAGTCAGCGGTCGCCAATGCCGAGCACAACGAAGGCGCCGACATCGACGAGCTTAAGGTCGCGTCGATCCAGGTCGACGAGGGCCCGACCATGAAGCGGATTCGCCCGCGTGCCAAGGGTCGTGCGAATCGGATTATGAAACGCACTAGCCACATTCGGCTGACCGTGGCGGAAGGCTAAGGGGACCAGTATGGGACAGAAAGTTCATCCGACCGGCATCCGCCTTGGCATCGTCAAGGATTGGACCTCGAAATGGTACGCAACGTCGAAGGACTATGCGAATTTCCTCAATACCGATATCGAGGTGCGGTCCTTCCTGCGCAAGGAATTGGCCAAGGCATCGGTGAGTCGGATTCAGATCGATCGCCCGGCGAAGAATGCGCACATCACCATTCATACGGCACGTCCGGGTGTAGTGATCGGCAAGAAGGGCGAGGATATCGATAAGCTGCGTGCCAAAGTCTCCAAGATGATGGGGATTCCGGTTCATATCAGCATCGAGGAGATCCGTAAACCCGAATTGGACGCGCAGCTGGTCGCCGAAGGCATTGCGCAGCAGCTCGAGCGCCGCATCATGTTTCGGCGTGCCATGAAGCGCTCCATCCAGAACACCATGCGGCTCGGCGCCGAAGGCGTTCGCGTCAATGTTGCGGGCCGATTGAACGGCGCCGAGATCGCGCGAACCGAGTGGGCGCGCGAGGGTCGAGTCCCGCTGCACACGCTGCGCGCCGACATCGACTACGGTTTTGCCGAGGCGCGGACAACCTACGGGGTCATCGGTGTCAAGGTCTGGATCTTCAAGGGCGAGGTGTTCGGTGATCAGATCCCCGAGGAACCGGCGCCGAAAGCGTCCGCGAGAAGGGGTTAAGTTATGCTGCAACCAAAACGCACAAAATTTCGGAAGCAACACAAGGGTCGTAATCGGGGTCTCGCCCAAAGCGGCAACAAGGTGAGCTTCGGTGACTTCGGTCTGAAGGCGGTCGGGCGTGGCCGGTTGACGGCGCGTCAAATCGAGGCTGCACGGCGCGCGATTACGAGAAAGGTCAAGCGTGGCGGGAAGCTCTGGATCCGGGTCTTTCCAGACAAGCCGGTCTCGAAGAAGCCTCTCGAGGTTCGTATGGGCAAGGGTAAAGGTAACGTTGAGTACTGGGTGGCTCTGGTGCAACCGGGCCTTGTCCTCTATGAGATCGAGGGCGTAACCGAAGAGCTGGCGCGCGAGGCTTTCGAGCTTGCCGCAGCGAAGCTCCCTGTGCAGACCACCTTTGAGCGACGGATGATCTTGTGATGAAGGCGAACGAGCTGAGAGGGCGCAGCCCCGAGGATCTCCAAAAGGAGCTGATGAACCTGTTGCGCGAGCAATTCAACCTGCGGATGCAGAGGGGCACCGGACAATTGTCCAAGCCCTCGAAAATGAAGGCCGTGCGTCGGGAGATCGCTCGTGTGAAGACGATTATGGGCGAGCAGAAGGCGGGTGCGACATCATGACCGAAGAGACGTCCAGCAATCCGAGCAGCAACCGTACCCTTGATGGACGGGTGACGAGTAGCGCGATGGACAAAACCATCACAGTGCTCATCGAGCGCAAGGTCAAGCATCCGCTGTACGGTAAGTTCATGCGCCGCTCGACCAAGATCCACGCACACGACGAAGAGAATGCCTGCGCCGAGGGTGATCTGGTTCGGGTCGAGCAGTGTCGTCCGTTGTCAAAAACCAAGACGTGGCGCTTGATCGAGATCATCGAAAAGGCCCGTTGAGGCCGGTCGTGGACACCACGCTTCCTTCAAGGTTGCCGTGGCCGCCGAGACAACCGGTCATCCGGGCAGCACAACAGGTTTAGGTAAACAACAATGATTCAGATGCAGACCGATCTCAGCGTTGCCGACAACAGCGGCGCCCGGCGGGTGCAGTGCATCAAGGTGCTCGGCGGATCGCATCGGCGCTACGCGGGCATCGGCGATGTGATCAAGGTCACCGTCAAGGATGCGATTCCGCGCGGTAAGGTCAAGAAGGGCGATGTCTACAACGCGGTCGTGGTGCGTACGCGCAAAGGCGTGCGCCGTCCGGACGGCTCGACCGTGCGTTTTGACGGCAACGCAGCCGTCCTCTTGAACAACCAGCTTCAGCCGATCGGGACCCGCATCTTCGGGCCGGTGACGCGCGAGCTCCGCGGCGAGCGATTCATGAAGATCATCTCGCTCGCGCCTGAAGTTTTGTAGGGGGTTGTGAGAGATGCAGAAGATTAAGAAGGGTGACGACGTCATGGTCATCACCGGCAAAGACAAAGGCAAGCGAGGCACGGTGTTGAAGGTGCTCGACAAGGATCATGTGGTCGTGGAGAACATCAACATTGCCCGGAAGCATCAGAAGGCGAATCCGCAGGCCGGCGAGCCGGGCGGGATCGTCGACAAGGTGATGCCGATCCAGGTGTCAAACGTCGCGCTCTACAACCCGCAGAAAGGCGGCCCGGATCGAGTCGGTTTCAAGATTCTCGAAGACGGCCGAAAGGTGCGCGTATTCAAGTCGGACGGCGAAGTCGTCGACGTCTGACCGAAGGAAACGAGATGACCAGACTACAGAAAGATTATCAGGAACGTATCGTCGGGCAGTTGCGCGAGCGATTCGGCTTCAAGAGCGTGATGCAGGTCCCGCGAATCGAGAAGATCACCCTGAATATGGGTGTCGGCGAGGCGATCGCGGACAAGAAGGTCATGGATAATGCCGTGGCCGATCTGCGTCTCATCGCCGGTCAGCAGCCGATCGTGACCTTCGCACGCAAATCCGTCGCGGGCTTCAAGATCCGCGAGGGTTGGCCGATCGGCTGCAAAGTCACACTGCGGCGCGAGCGGATGTACGAGTTCCTGGACCGTCTGGTCAGCGTCGCCATCCCGCGTATCCGGGACTTTCGCGGCCTGAGCGCGAAGGCGTTCGACGGACGCGGCAACTACTCGATGGGCGTGCGCGAGCAAATCATCTTCCCCGAGATCGATTACGACAAAATCGATACGCTGCGGGGACTGGATATCACCATCACGACGACGGCGCGGACGGATGAAGAAGGGCGTGCGCTGCTCGAGGCGTTCCACTTCCCATTCCGCACCTGAGGTCGAGACGATGGCGAAAAAGAGTATGATCGCGCGCGATCGCAAGCGCACCCTGATTGCAGCCCGCTTTGCCGGGAAGCGTGCGGCCTTGAAGGCCGTGATCAACGACCGCGGCGCAAGTGGCGAGCAGATCGAAGAGGCATTGGCCAAGCTGCAGCAACTTCCACGCGACGCCGGTCCGACACGCCAGCAACGCCGTTGCCGGGTCAGCGGGCGTCCGCATGCGGTCTACCGCAAATTCGGACTTTCGCGCAACAAGATCCGCGAGGCAGTCATGCGCGGCGACGCGCCAGGCGTGGTCAAGGCCAGTTGGTAGAGTACGAAGTCCAGATCCCTACCGATGCGGTCAACCAGGCCGTGTCGGTTCATTGAAACCTGACGGGTATCGCACCGAAGAGGTGGCCTGACCCCCGGAGAAGCTCATGAGTATGTCGGATCCGATTGCGGATATGCTGACGCGTATCCGCAACGGCCAGCAGCGCGGCAAGATCACGATCGCGATGCCATCGTCCAAGCAAAAGGTCGCGATCGCGAACTTGCTGAAGGCCGAGGGTTACATCGCCGACGCGACCGTCGAGGCGAATGGCAACAAACCCGAGTTGGTGGTCAAGCTCAAGTACTTCCGGGGTAAACCCGTGATCGAGCAGCTCACCCGTGTCTCGCGTCCCGGCCTGCGGATCTACCGCGGCAAGGACGACCTGCCCAAGGTGTGGGCGGGACTCGGGATCGCGATCGTCTCCACGTCTCAAGGCTTGATGACCGACCGTGCCGCCCGCCAAGCGGGGCACGGTGGCGAGATCATCGCCTACGTCGCTTAAGAGGATCCGATCATGTCACGAGTCGCAAAGGCGCCGATTGTCCTGCCGAAAGGTGTGACGGTCGAGATTTCGGGCCAGGACGTCAAGGTCAAGGGCTCGAAGGGAACCCTGGAGTGGTCTGTCCACCCCACGGTGAATATTTCGCAAGTCGACGGGGAGCTCCGCTTCGCTCCGACCGAAGGGCACGAGAACGCCTGGGCCATGGCAGGGACCACACGCGCTCTGCTGAACAACATGGTGGTGGGCAGCAGCACGGGTTTTGTGCGCAAGCTCTCGTTGGTGGGAGTCGGCTACCGCGCGCAGGCGAAGGGCGATGTGCTGAGCCTGAGCCTGGGTTTCTCCCATCCGATCGATTATCCGGTTCCCGCGGGCATCACCATCGAGACCCCGAGTCAGACGGAGATCGTCGTCACGGGTGCCGACAAACAGCGCGTCGGTCAGGTTGCCTCGGAGATCCGAGGATTCCGGCCGCCGGAGCCCTACAAGGGTAAAGGCGTGCGTTACGCGGACGAAGACGTCCTGCGTAAGGAAGCCAAGAAGAAATAGGGGTCTCAGATACAATGGACAAGAAACAAGCTCGCCTGCGTCGCGCGACGCGGGCACGGGCGAAGATTCGCGAGTTGGGCGTGTTTCGCCTGTGCGTCCATCGCACCCCGCGTCACATTTATGCCCAAGTCATAGCGCCGGAAGGCAATCGCGTCGTGGCCAGCGCCTCGACGGTGGAGCCGACGCTTCGCGAAGCCATTCCGGGTCACAAGGGCAACATCGGTGCGGCGGCGACCATCGGCAAGGCGATTGCCGAGCGTGCACTATCCGCCGGCGTCGAGTCCGTAGCCTTCGACCGCTCCGGGTTTCGCTATCACGGCCGTCTCAAGGCGCTGGCGGATGCCGCGCGTGAGAACGGGCTGAAATTCTAGGGGTAAGAGCATGGCGAACTTCAATCCTAAGAACGAGGGGGATGATCTCCTTGAGAAGCTGGTCGCGGTCAATCGCGTCGCCAAGGTCGTCAAGGGCGGGCGCCAATTCGGGTTCGCCGCCTTGACGGTGGTGGGCGACGGCAAGGGACGCGTCGGTTTCGGTCGCGGCAAGGCCCGCGAGGTGCCGGTGGCGATCCAGAAGGCGATGGAAAACGCACGCAAAAACATGATCGAGGTGAAGCTCAACGGCAGCACCCTGCAGTACCCGCTCAACGGGCGGCATGGTGCGGCCAAGGTCTTCATGCAGCCGGCATCCGAAGGTACCGGGATCATCGCCGGCGGCGCCATGCGCGCGGTCTTCGAGGTCTTGGGCGTCCAGAACGTGCTGGCTAAGTGCATCGGGACCAACAACCCGATCAACGTGGTTCGTGCGACGGTTCAAGGGCTACGGACCATGAACGATCCCGAGACCATTGCAGCGAAGCGCGGCAAGACGGTCGCCGAGATCCTGGGGTAGACGATGGCCGACAAGAAGATGATGAAGGTCAAGCTGGTGCGCAGCGTCTACGGACGCCTCGCCAACCACAAGGCTTGCGTGCGCGGTCTCGGACTGCGTCGCATGAATCATGTGGTTGAGGTCGAGGATACGCCCTGCACGCGCGGCATGGTGAACACTGTGTCTTATATGGTCTCGATCGTGGAGGAATCTCGCGATGCGGCTCAATGATCTCAAGCCCGATGCGGGCAGTCGTCCCGTTGCCAAGCGGGTCGGTCGCGGCATCGGCAGCGGCCTGGGCAAGACCTGCGGACGCGGCCACAAGGGGCAGAAATCCCGCAAAGGTGGTTTCCACAAGGTTGGCTTTGAAGGCGGACAGATGCCGTTGCAGCGTCGGCTACCGAAGGTCGGCTTCCGGTCCCGCACAGCGGCGACACGCGCCGAGGTTCGGCTGAGCGAGCTTGCACGTGTCGAAGGCGACACGATCGACCTGCTCGCGCTGGTCCAGGCACGTGTTCTGAGCCACTCGATCAAGAGCGCGAAGATCATTGCTTCGGGTGAGGTCGGGCGGGCCTTCACGGTTCGCGGAGTGGGTGTCACCAAGGGTGCCCGTGCCGCGATCGAAGCAGCCGGCGGCACGATCGAAGACTAGCTTAAAGGCACGAATCGGATGGCTAAGAAAGTCGGATCGATGGGTCAGTCGCTTGGCGGTATGGGGCGTCTGACCGAGCTGCGGGCGCGATTACTGTTCGTGGTTGGCGCCCTTCTGGTCTATCGCATCGGAACCTTCATTCCCGTTCCGGGCGTGAATCCCGAGGCGCTGGCCATCCTGTTCGACCAGAACCAAGGCTCCATCCTGGACATGTTCAACATGTTCTCGGGTGGAGCCTTGGAGCGTGCGAGTCTGTTTGCGCTCGGGATCATGCCCTACATCTCGGCGTCCATCATCATGCAGTTGATGACGTCCGTGGTCCCTAAGCTGGAGCAGCTGAAAAAGGAAGGCGAGTCGGGGCGCCGGAAGATCACCCAGTACACCCGCTACGGCACGGTGGTTCTGGCCACCTTCCAGGCCGTGGGGATCTCGATGGCGCTGCAGGGACAGACCGCCGGCGGCTCGGCTCTGGTCAGCCATGCGGGGATGGGCTTCGTCTTTACGGCGACGGTGTCGCTGGTCACCGGGACGATGTTTCTCATGTGGCTCGGCGAGCAGATCACCGAACGGGGCATCGGCAACGGCATCTCACTGATCATCTTCGCAGGCATTGTCGCAGGACTGCCGGCTGCGCTGGGCGGAACATTGGAGCTGGCGCGGACCGGCGAGATGAACTCTCTGGCCGTGTTGGCCCTGTTCGCCATGGCGCTCGCGGTGACGGCCTTCGTGGTGTTCGTCGAGCGGGGTCAACGTCGGATTACCGTGAACTATGCCCGGCGGCAGCAGGGGCGGAAGATGATGCAAGCACAGAGTACGCATCTGCCGCTGAAGCTGAACATGGCCGGCGTGATTCCGCCAATCTTCGCCTCGAGCATCATCCTGTTTCCCGGCACCTTGGGGCAATGGTTCGGGAGCAGCGAGGACATGCGTTGGTTGGCCGACCTCACCTCGAAGCTGTCGCCCGGCGAGCCCGTGTATGTCCTCTTGTATGCCGCCGCGATCATCTTCTTTTGCTTTTTCTACACCGCCTTGGTCTTCAACGCCAAGGATACAGCCGACAATCTGAAGCGCTCCGGTGCATTCATTCCCGGCATTCGACCGGGAGAGCAGACGGCGCGGTACATCGACACGGTCATGACGCGTTTGACCGCGGCAGGTGCGATCTACATCACCGCGGTGTGCTTGCTGCCCGAGTTCCTCATCGTCGGTTACAACGTGCCTTTCTACTTCGGCGGAACATCTTTATTGATCGTCGTCGTGGTGGTGATGGATTTCATGGCCCAGGTTCAAGCTCACTTGATGTCACATCAATACGAGGGCTTGATGCGGAAGGCAAACCTTAAGTCGCCGGGCGCCGGCATGCTGCGCTGATTGGCGCTTGAGTCTGAAGGAGTGAACAAATGAAAGTGCGAGCATCCGTTAAGAAGTTGTGCCGGAACTGCAAGATCGTCCGTCGCAACGGCACAGTTCGGGTCATCTGCAAAGATCCGCGACACAAGCAACGCCAGGGATAGGATCTCGGGCTTGATTGAAAGCTGCTCTTTGATATACTGCGCGGTTTACCCGCTTCGCAATTTGGATTTCAGGGGTTTCTAAGCTATGGCCCGTATCGCCGGCGTCAACATCCCGGACAAGAAGCACGCCGTCATTGCGTTGACTTCGATTTATGGCATCGGCCGCGTGCGTGCCGCTGTGATCTGCGACGCCGCCGGTGTGCCGCGCGATGCCAAGGTCCAGAGCCTCACGGAAGAAGAGGTCGACAAGCTCCGCAACGAGGTCGGCAAGTTCTCCGTAGAAGGCGATCTGCGGCGCGAAGTGTCGATGAACATCAAACGTTTGATGGACCTCGGCTGTAACCGCGGAATTCGGCACCGTCGCGGCTTGCCGTTGCGTGGTCAGCGGACCCGCACGAACGCACGTACCCGCAAGGGTCCGCGTCGTCCCATCAAACGATAAGGGCGCTTGGGCGCAGCGAAAGGGCTGGATAACCTCGAATGGCTAAACCGACTCGTACGATCAAGAAAAAGATCAAGAAACAGGTGGCGGATGGGATTGCTCACGTCCACGCCTCGTTTAACAACACCATCATCACCATCACGGACCGGCAGGGCAACGTGCTGTCGTGGGCGACCGCAGGCGGCTCCGGGTTCCGGGGATCGCGCAAGAGCACGCCTTTCGCTGCGCAGGTTGCGGCGGACAAGGCCGGCCAAGCGGTCAAGGACTACGGCCTGCGCAACCTCGACGTCAATGTGAAGGGGCCTGGTCCGGGTCGTGAATCGGCGGTGCGCGCACTCAACAACGCCGGATTCAAGATCACGAGCATTACCGACGTGACGCCGATCCCGCACAACGGCTGCCGCCCGCCCAAAAAGCGGCGCGTCTGATACAGGAACAGGTAGAGACATGGCACGTTATACAGGCCCAACCTGCAAACTCGCACGGCGCGAGGGGACCGATCTCGCGCTGAAGAGTCGCGCACGCTCGCTGGACACCAAGTGCAACCTTGAGAAGCAGCCGGGGCAGACCACGGATCGTCGGCGCCGGCTCTCCGATTACGGTGTACAGCTTCGTGAGAAGCAGAAGGTTCGCCGTATCTACGGGCTGATGGAGCGTCAGTTCCGTAATTATTACAAGAAGGCGGCTCAGGCCAAGGGTGCGACCGGTGAGAATTTGTTGCAGCTCCTCGAGCGCCGGCTTGACAACGTCGTGTACCGGATGGGATTCGGCGCTACTCGCTCCGAGGCACGTCAATTGGTCAGCCACAAGGCCATTTTGGTCAACGGCCGCGTCGTGAACATTGCCTCCTACCAGGTCGGAGCCGACGACCATGTGGAGGTCCGAGAGGTCGCGAAGAAGCAAGTGCGCGTCCAGAACGCGGTGGCGCTCGCCGAGCAGTACGGCTTCCCGGATTGGGTCGAGGTCGATACCAAAGGTTTCAAGGGCGTCTTCAAGCGAATTCCGGATCGCTCGGACCTCCCGGCCGACATCAACGAATCGCTGATCGTCGAGTTGTACTCCAAGTAAGGAGCTTCGTGAGGGGCACTGAATGACTGACGCTATTGGCGAATTTCTCAAACCGCGCATCGTACGGGTCGAGGCGGTCGACGGCAGCTCGACGCATGCCCGGGTTTCGTTGGAGCCGCTCGAACGCGGTTTCGGCCATACCCTAGGCAACGCGCTGCGCCGGATTCTCTTATCCTCGATGGACGGATGGGCGGTGACGGAAGTCGAGATCCAGGGCGTCCTGCACGAGTACACCACGATCCCGGGCGTTCAAGAGGATGTTCTCGAGATCCTGCTGAATCTGAAACAGCTCGCCATCTCGCTCAAGGGTAAGGATGAGGCGACCTTCACGGTGAGCAAGACCGGTCCGGGTGTCGTGACCGCAGCGGACATCGCAATCGATCATACCGCCGAGATCGCGAATCCCCATCTGGTCATTGCGAACATGACCGAGGGCGAGCTGAGCATGTCGATGACGATTCGGCGCGGGCGCGGTTACGAGCCGGCAACCCAGCGTGAGCTCGACGAGGGCGATGATCGCCCGATCGGCAAGCTGCCGCTCGATGCGTCTTACAGTCCGGTACGGCGGGTCTCGATCGAGGTTCAGTCCGCGCGCGTAGAGCAGCGCACTGATTTGGATCGACTCGTGATCGACTTGGAGACCAACGGAACCATCGATCCGCGCGAGGCGATTCAGCGGGCGGCGACGATTCTCAAGGATCAGTTGTCCAGCTTCGTTGCACTGGAGGGTTCCGGGCCGTCCGATACCCACGTCTTCGAGGCGCGTGACGAGTCGCCCTACGATCCGATTCTGCTCCGCCCGGTCGACGATCTGGAGCTCACCGTTCGCTCCGCGAACTGTCTGAAGGCCGAGAACATTTATCTGATCGGCGATTTGATCCAACGTACCGAGGTCGAGCTCCTCAAGACGCCCAATCTCGGCAAGAAGTCGCTGACCGAGATCAAGGACGTGCTCGCGACGCGCGGTCTTTCGCTCGGGATGCGTCTCGAAAACTGGCCGCCGGACAATATCGCCGAGCTCGGCATTCGCTAACGCTATTCGATTTAAGAACTACTCGGGATTAGGACCATGCGTCATCGCAATGCCGGAAGGCACCTCAATCGCACCGGCTCGCACCGCGAGGCCATGTTTCGCAACATGGCGGCGTCGTTGTTTCGCCATGAGTTGATCAAGACCACGCTGCCGAAGGCCAAGGAGCTGCGCCGGGTTGCTGAGCCTCTGATCACGTTGGCGAAGAGCGATTCCGTTCATACCCGCCGCCTTGCGTTCGCGCGTCTGCGCGATAAGGAAGCCGTCGGCAAGCTCTTCGTCGAGCTCGGGCCGCGCTATCAGTCGCGTCCGGGCGGCTACCTGCGTATTCTCAAGTGCGGCTATCGAGCCGGTGACTCTGCGCCGATGGCTTACGTCGAGCTGGTCGACCGTCCCGCCGACGCAGTGGCCGTTGAAGACGACGAGGATTGAGGTGCGTCTCGATACGTTCGTATGCGAAAGCCGGGCTCCTGCCCGGCTTTTTTGTTGAGTGATGTCGCCCATCCGGCGTGTTGTCCTCGTCACCGATTTCGGTGACGGGATCTATGGCGGTCAGATCCGCGCTCGGCTCGGGGATCTGCTGCCCGGGGTTCCGGTCGTGGATCTCGTTCACGACCTCCCGGCATTTCGCGTCGATTTGGCCGCCTACCTCTTGCCTGCACTCGTTCGCGACATGCCTCCAGGCTCGATCTATGTCTGTGTTGTGGATCCGGGTGTCGGGGGTGCGCGCGACGGGCTTCTGGTCCAGACGCGCGATTCCTGGTTCATCGGCCCCGACAATGGGCTGCTGGTTCCGCTCCTGCATCGTGCCGAAGGTGCCGCCGTGGATCGGATCGGCTGGTGTCCGTCCGTGCTCTCGGCGAGCTTCCACGGCCGTGATTGGTTCGCCCCCGCTGCGGCACGCCTGGCGGTCGGCGCGGACCTTCAGCTGTGCCCGATCGATCCGGCCGACATGATCGGATCGGACTGGCCGAGGGAGCGCGCTGCGGTCGTTTACGTCGATCGTTTCGGTAATCTGATGTCCGGGCTTCAGGCGACGGGTCGACCGAGGACGCAAGCGCTGCGCGTCGGGGAGCGCAGACTCCGCCATGCTCGGACCTTCTGCGAGGTCGCATCCGGCGAGGCGTTTTGGTACGAGAACGCATTCGGTCTCGTCGAGATCGCGGTCAACCTCGGTCGAGCAGATCGCGAGCTGGGCCTATCTCCGGGTGATCCCGTCGGTCCATTCCTGCCCCTCGGCTGAAGCGATGGTCGCACACGCCGATGCGCCACTCGGAGCCGCTGCTTCGGCCCTGATTCCCACGATATTTATCGTTCTTCCCTTGTGTGCGATGAGAGATATACTCGGCGCGGCATAGAGACGGTGTGTCCGTCGGACACCTGATGTCGTCTTTGTGTTTAATGCTCCAAGCTTCGAATAGCCTCCTGTACCGTTCGCGTCATTCTGATCCCGTCTCGTTTCGATTGACGGTGAGGGCTCGGAGTGCGCGACGAACGATCGATCCATCCCTATCGGAGAACGACATGGCGAACTTCGGCGATCTACTCGGTAGCTTCATTCAGAGCAACATGGCGCAGTCCGGCACGGGTCGGATGGGGAACGCGCTGCAGGATCTTCAGGCAAATCTCGGCCGGATGGTCGGCGGTCAGAACGCCGGCAGCGGTGGCGCCGGTGGCGAGATGCTCGGAAACCTCTTGGAGATGGCGAAGGGCACCCTGGGGAGCGCCTCGCAGAATCCCATGCAGGCCGGCGGGCTCGGTGCCGTGCTCGGGTCGGTCTTGGGCGGGGGCAGCGGCTCCGTGAAGGGAGCCATGACCGGTGGCGCGCTGGCGATGCTGGCCGGGATCGCCTACAAGGCGTTCACCGAATCGGGCCAAGCGGCTCAGGCGTCCGGGATTCCAGCCGCAAGCGGACCCGCAGAGCTGCCGTTGGGCCTCAGGGCCCCGCAGACCGCGGCGGAGGAGCAGGCCATGGAGAACACCGCGCAGTTGATCATCAAGGGCATGATCAACATCGCCAAGTCGGATGGTCAGGTGAGTGTGGATGAGATCCAGCGTATCGTCGGCAAGATCGAGGCCGCCGGCATGGGCGCGGACGCACAGGAGTGGTTGATGACGGAGCTGCGCCAACCGCTGAATCTCGACGCCTTCGTGGCCGAGATCCCGAGTCCCGAGGTGGCCGCCGAGGTCTATGCGGCGTCTCTGCTTGCGGTGGAAGTCGACACTCCGCAAGAACAGGACTATCTGCGCCGGTTTGCCGAGAAGGCCGGGCTGAATCCGCTCGTCGTGCAACACATCCACCAGTCGATGGGCGTGACATTCTGAGGGCGTCGGAACGGGACTTGCCGCGGGGTGCGGGGTCCAGGGCAGGATACGAAAGGTCGGACGTTCGCCCCCCGCCTTTCGCTGTCTCGGGATGTCATGGCGAGTGCGCGTCTCGAAGGAGGCGTGCCCGCGGTTGCCGCTCAGTCGTTCGCGCCGTCGGCGACATCGGGTTTGGGCTCGGCAGCGGCGGTCCGTCGCTTCCCGAGCGGTGCATGGCCCGCCTCGACCCCGCCGCCAACACCGATCTCGGTCTTGGGTCGGCGTCGTTTCCCGATGTTTTTGCGGTCGCGCAGACGGTCTTTCGGTTTGGGCGATTTGGTCTTCGCGGCGACGGCCTGCGCGACGGTTTTTTTCGCCCCCTTTTTCGCCCCCGAGCGTTTGATCGGCCCCCCTTTGTACGAGGCCTTGAGCCCTTCGATGCTGCGGCGCTCGAGACCGAGGTTCAGATACCGCTCGATGCTCTCAAGCCGATTCCATTCGGAGGATCCGACCAGCGAGATGGCCACGCCTTGCTCGCCGGCCCGGCCGGTGCGCCCGGTGCGGTGCAGATAATCGTCCCCGCTGCGCGGCAGGTCGAAGTTGATCACCCGCTCCACGCCGGGGATGTCGAGGCCGCGTGCCGCGACATCGGTGGCGATCAGGACGTTGACCCGGCCGCTGTGAAGCAGGCCGACGACGCGATTGCGCTCCCGTTGCTCAAGCTCCCCATGCAGCACGGCCGCGCGTTGACCCTCGCCGACCAGATAATTACCGAGCGCCGTCGCCCCGTCGCGCGTATTGGTGAAGACTAGCGCCTTCTCGTAGTTCTCGTTGCGAAGCAGCCAAAGGATCTGCTGCTGCTTGTGCTCCGGCCCGTCGCTCAAGAGCACCTGGTTCGTGATATTCGGGTGCTGCTCGCGCACCGGGTTGACCGTCAGCACGCGTGGCTCGCGCAGCAGGGGTTCGGTGATTCGACTCAGACCCCGATGGTGGAGGGTCGCCGAGAACAGCATGGACTGGCGGGCTGGGTTGGTCCGACCGATAATGGTCAGGACATCGTCGACGAATCCCAGGTCGAGCATGCGGTCGGCCTCGTCGAGGACCAGGATCTCGAGGTCGCTCAGGTCCGCCTCGCCCATTTCCAGAAGCTCAAGCAAGCGACCGGGGGTCGCGACCAGGATCTCCGGGTTCTTGCGCAGAGTCGCGATCTGATGACCCTTGGAGTCGCCGCCGGTGATCACGCCGTTGTTCAGGCGCGTATAGCTGCCGAGGCGCGTGAAATGCACATGGATCTGGCGGGCCAGCTCGCGGGTCGGCACCAGGATCAGAGCGCGCGTCCCGCCGCCGGGGCGGCGCTCGCCGAGCAAGCGCTCCATGATCGGCAGCAGAAAGGCGGCGGTCTTGCCCGAGCCGGTCGCGGCCGAGACCAACAGATCCTGACCCTCCATCGCGGCCGGTATCACCTGCGCTTGGACTTCGGTCGGGGTCTCGAAACCCTCTTTCTCCAGTCCGCGTATGAGCGCGTCGGGAAGCAAAAAATCAGCAAAGTTCCTGTTCATAGTCGTCACGATACACCAAATCCGAGCCTTCGCGGCAGGCCGGGTGCGTTGGCGAGTCGGCTCGGCGAGAGCCAATGCCCATTCATGCTCGTGTGCACCGTGTTTCGGAGATCCCATGCCGACTCTTGATCCGGCGCTTGCGCCGGTTTCGCCGCAGGCCGCAAACAGCTATGACACCCATGCGGGCGCCATGGCCGGCCGCGTCTCGCAACTGATGGCCCGGCATCCGTATCTGAACACCTTTCTCGGTGGTCTCCCCTTTCGGCTGCTCGAGGCAAACCATCGCAATCACGCCGCCTTCATGTCCGAGGTCTTGAGAACCAACAACCTCGACCTCTTGGCCGAGACGCTGCCCTGGGCCTATTTTGCGTACGCGAATCAGGGTGTGTCGGTTGACTACTTCGCGGCAGAGCTCGAGCTGTGGATCCAGGTCATCGTCGACTCTCTTTCCCGCGAGGAGGCCGAGGCCATCCTCCCGATCTACCGTTGGATGCTGCGGGTGCACCCGGAGACCGTCCGCGAGGCCGCGCACTATGCGTCCGAGCCGGCCCCCGTTCCTGCCGATCGGGCGGCAGACTATGTCGAGATCCTCGATCGCTTGGTCGCGGGCGATCACTCGGCGGTCATCGAGCGTTGTCGGCATCTGCTCGCTGCAGGTATATCCTTCTCGCATCTGCTCCAGACGATCTTCTACCCGGCGATGGTGGAGATCGGCGCACGTTGGGAGCAGGGTCGCCTCTCGGTGGCGATTGAGCATCAGTCGACCGCGATGGTGTATCGCATTCTCTCCTCCCTCTACTACGAGCAACCCTTCCCGTCGATTGCCAGGGGAAGGGCGCTGGTGGCTTCGGTGACGAACGAGTTTCACGAGCTTGGTGCCTGGATGGTGACCACCTGCCTGGAGCTTGACGGCTGGGATGTGACCTATCTCCCGCGAGATTGTCCGCTCGATCTGGTGGTCGAGACCGCCTTGGCGGAGACCCCTGCGTTTGTCGCCTTGTCGGTCGGAATGCCCAGTCACGTGCAGTCTGCCCGCGCGACGATCGGCGCCCTGCGCGAGGCGCTCGGCCCCGGATCCCGGACCAAGATCCTGGTCGGCGGGCGTGCCTTTACGACGACTCCGTCACTGATCAAGTCGGTCGGCGCCGATCTCTTTCTGGCCGACTGCGAGTCGGCCGTGGCTTGGGCGAGAACGCTGGAGGCACCCTAATGGAGGCCGGCAAAACGGCGTCGATGGGGCATGCCTCCGCGCTCGACCCGGATTTTCTCTGGGCACTGTATAGCTACGTCATGGATTCGGGTCGGCTGCTCGTGGTCGAGGTCGATCGCGACGGCTGCATCATCGACTCGAACCTGACCTTTCGCTCGCGCTTCGCCGGGTTTGCAGGTGTCCGCGGAGAGCGCTTGTCCCGTTTTCTGAGCAGCGGAAGCGGTGAGCTGTTGGATATCGAGCCGGGCCTGCCTCGGCGCACGCCGATGGCTCGGGTCTTTACGACGCCGCTCGGCGGCGAGACCTATCTCTTCCATGCCTACCCGAGCGGGCAGGGTATCGTGCTCATTGGCGAGTTGGCCAACGGCGCGGAGAGCGACGTTGTCGAGCGGATGGGCAACCTCGCGATGGAGATGTCGCGTTTGGTGCGAGATCTGCGCAACACCAATCGGGAGCTCGCGCTCGCCAACGAAACCAATCAAGCCCTGGCACGCACGGATCCACTGACGAATCTCGCCAACCGTCGCTTCTTCATGGAGCGCTTCGACGACGAGATTGTGCGGGCTCGCATGAGCGACGCCCCATTGTCCCTGGTCATGGTGGATCTGGACCACTTCAAGCAGATCAACGATCGTTTCGGTCACGCCGGTGGCGACCTTGTGCTGGTCGCCTTTGCCGGTCTGCTGCAATCCCGGGTCAGGACCGGGGATCTTCCGGGGCGGCTCGGCGGGGAGGAGTTCGCCGTCTTGATGCCCGATGCGGGTGTTCAGACGGCAGTGGATGTTGCCGAACGTCTGCGCACGTCTCTGGCCGATCTGCGCCCTCTCGACGCAGCCTATTGCATCACGGCGAGCTTGGGTGTCGCGGAGCGCCGACCCGAGGAGGCGGCGGATGAGCTCCTGAGACGGGCCGACGATCTGCTCTATCAAGCCAAGAACACCGGCCGTAACCAAGTTGTCGCCTCGAGCGCAGCAGCGTTCGATCGGCCCTGAAACGGGGCGAACTGCCGACAAAGTGGCCGTCATGGATGGGGTCGGGGTGCCTCGCGTGGTAGACTTCATCGGCTAACCAAACAGCACAAACGCGGCCCGCCCCGGTGCTCCGCGCGGCACGCCTCAACGTCGGTTCACCACGCCCATGGCAGATTTCGCAAGAGAAGTCCTCCCGATCAATCTCGAGGACGAGATGCGCCAGTCCTACCTCGATTACGCCATGAGCGTCATCGTGGGACGCGCGCTTCCCGATGTCCGCGACGGTCTCAAGCCGGTCCACCGGCGTGTCCTCTTCTCGATGAGCGAGCAGGGCAACGTCTGGAACCGTGCCTATCGTAAATCCGCCCGAGTGGTCGGGGACGTCATGGGTAAGTACCACCCGCACGGCGACTCGGCCATCTACGACACCATGGTCCGCATGGCGCAGCGCTTCTCGATGCGTTACTTGCTGGTGGACGGGCAGGGTAATTTCGGCTGTTTCACCGGCGATACCCGGATCAAGCTGGCTGACGGCACCGAAAGAACGTTTGCGGAGTTGGCGCAGCGACCGTCCGACGAGATCTTTTACGTCTATGCGGTGGACGAGACCGGTAAGATCGTGATCGCCGAGGGGCGCCACGCGCGGATGACCCGCCCCAACGCCGAGCTGCTGGAGCTCACCCTGGACACCGGCGATGTCGTCCGCTGTACGCCCGATCATCGCTTCATGCTGCGTGATGGTTCCTACAAGGAAGCTCGGGATTTGACGCCGGACGATAGCCTCATGCCGGGGGTCTTCGACACGGCGCCGGTCAAGCCTGGACTGAATGACTATCTACGCATCCTCCAGCCGAATCTAGGACGCTATCAATTCGTTCATCACCTGGCCGACGAGTTTAATGTCGAGCGAGGTCGATGTGATGCAAAAGGTCCCTTTGTTCGTCATCACCGAAATTTCAACCGCTGGGACAATTCCCCGACCAATATTCAACGTTTGACATTCCTCGATCATCTGCACCTGCATGCCGAGCAGATCGGTGAGCTGTGGCAAGATCCTGAATTCCGCGAGGCGCAGAAACGCGGCGTACATAACTACTATTCCGAGCATCCCGAGGCTCTCGACACACGGCGCGAGCGTTTCATTCGTCAAAACCAGGATGATGACTTCAGGGCGGTGAATGGCGCTCGAACCGCTACGGGGTTGCGTCGTTTCTATGCGAAGAATTCGGATGCGAGGCGCGCGATCTCCGAGCGAATGCATGCATTATGGCAGGATGCCGATTATCGCGAAAAGATGTTCAAGGCGCTGACTGGCATCGAGAAGCGTCCTCTTTCCGATGATGAGAAGGCGAGGATCAGTGCCATCATCTCGGAGAAAAGCAAGCGCATGTGGGGTGATGACGACAAGCGGGGGCAAATCGTCGACGCGATTTGTCGCGCACTGTCGGCCGAGGATGTTCGTAGGAAGATCAGCGATGCTGTTAAACGACAGTGGCTTAACCCCGAATACCGAGCGAAGTTTCCGGCGGAACATTTTGCGCTCATGGCACAAACCTTGTGGCAAAAGCCGGAGACTCGCGATTTCCACCGTGAAAAAATCGCCAAGCAATGGGAGGATGATAAGTTCGTCCGGGCTCAGAGACAGGCCGTCATTGCCAGTAATGCAAGGCGTCTTCGCGAGGATCCTGATTTGATGCAGGATATCAACCGCAAGGCGGTGGAATCGCTGCAGGTTAGCTGGAGCAAGCCCGAGTATCGGCAGAAGGTGATGCAGCGCAAGATCGCAGGCTATGTCTACGATCTGACGAGACGATTCCCTGATTGTGACATCACACCTGAATTATATGAGTCGAATCGTGACCGGAACTGGATTCCGCGACTGAATAAGGCTGTCGAGTATTTTGGCGACTTCGATGCGCTCGTTACGGCAGGAAGGCATTACAACCATCGTGTCGTCAGCACGCGTCGACTCACCGAGCGGGCGGATACCTACGACATCACGGTCGATCACCATCACAATTTTCTACTCGCGTGCGGCGTCTTCGTTCACAACTCCGTAGACGGCGATCCGCCGGCGGCCATGCGCTACACCGAGGTGCGGATGACGCGCATCGCCGATGCGCTGCTCGACGATCTCGACAAAGACACGGTCGATTTCATACCCAATTACGACAACAGCGAGCATGAGCCGGTCGTCCTGCCGGCGCGCTTCCCGAATCTGCTGGTCAACGGCTCCTCGGGCATTGCCGTCGGCATGGCCACCAATATCCCGCCGCATAACCTGCGCGAGATCATCGACGCCTGTCTGGCGATCATCGACAACCCTTTGATCACTATTGAAGAGCTGATGGTCCTGGTGCCCGGCCCCGATTTCCCGACCGCGGCGCTCATCAACGGCGTGCGCGGCATCCGCGAGGCCTATCGCACCGGCCGCGGGCGTGCGGTCATCCGTGCCCGCACAATGGTCGAGGTCCAGAAACGCAGCGGACGCGAGGCGATCGTCGTCACCGAGTTGCCTTACCAGGTCAACAAGGCGCGGCTGCTCGAGCGCATCGCCGAGCTGGTGAAGGAAAAGAAGATCGAGGGCATCGCCCAGGACGGGCTGCGCGACGAGTCCGACAAGGACGGCATGCGTGTCGTCATCGAGCTCAAGCGCGACGCCTATGCCGAGGTGCTGCTGGCCAATCTCTACCAGCACACGCAGATGCAGCAGGTCTTCGGCATCAACATGGTTGCCCTGGTTGACGGCCAGCCGCGGACCCTGAATCTCAAACAGATCCTCGAATACTTCATCCGGCATCGCCGTGATGTGGTGACACGCCGCACCCTCTTCGAGTTGCGCAAGGCGCGCGACCGGGCGCATGTCTTGGAAGGCTATGCGATCGCGCTCGCGAACATCGACGAGATCATCGCCCTAATCAAGGGGTCGGCCAACCCGGCCGAGGCGCGCGAGCGTATGATGGCGCGCACCTGGGCGCCCGGCTCGGTCACCGGCATGCTCGAGCGCGCGGGCGCCGAGCACACCCGACCCGAGGAGCTCGAATCCGCCTTCGGTCTGACCGACGCAGGCTATCGGTTGAGCGAGCGCCAGGCCAAGGCGATCCTGGATCTGCAACTCCAGCGCCTGACCGGTCTGGAGCAGGACAAGATCCTCGACGAGTTCAAAGAGATCCTCGATAAGATTGGCGCCCTACTCATGATCCTCTCCGAATCGGATCGTCTCATGGACGTGATCCGCGAAGAGCTGACCGCGATCCGCGATCAGTTCGGCGACGATCGGCGCACCGAGATCCAGGTCGACCACACCGACCTCACGCTCGAAGACATGATCGCGCCCGAAGAGGTCGTGGTGACCATGTCGCATCAAGGCTATGTGAAGGCCCAGCCGATCAGCGACTATCAGGCGCAGCGGCGCGGCGGCAAGGGCAAGAGCGCGACATCCTTCAAGGAAGAGGACTTCATCGACCGCATCTTCGTCGCCAACTCGCGCGATACCGTGCTCTGCTTCTCCAGCCGCGGCCGGGTCTACTGGCTCAAGGTCTACGAGCTGCCGCAGGCCGGACGCGGTGCGCGCGGTCGCCCCATGGTCAACCTCCTGCCGCTGGAGCCGGGCGAACGCATCAACGCCGTGCTGCCGGTGCGCGACTACGAGTCCGGCTATTTCGTCTTCATGGCGACCAGTGCCGGCACGGTCAAGAAGACCCCGCTCGACGACTTCTCGCGGCCTCTGTCGCGCGGCATCATCGCGATCGACCTGCACGAGGACGAGGTTCTGATCGGCGTGGCCATTACCGACGGCAGGCAGGACCTCATGCTCTTCACCTCCGCCGGCAAGGCGGTGCGTTTCAGCGAGGGGGCGGTGCGCGCGATGGGACGGACCGCCCACGGCGTGCGCGGCGTGTCCCTTGCGCAGGGTCAGAAGGTCATCGCCTTGCTGGTGCCCGAGCCCGGCACCGTGCTCAGCGTGACCGAGAACGGATACGGCAAGCGCACCCGCGTCGAGGACTTCCCGACCAAGGGCCGCGGCACCAAAGGCGTGATCGGTATCAGTACCTCCGAACGCAACGGCGCCCAGGTCGGCGCCGTGCTGGTGCGACCCGGCGACGAGATCATGCTCATCACCGAGGGCGGCACCCTGATCCGCACCCCGATCGATCAGATCCCGGTCGTTGGGCGCAGTGCCCAAGGCGTGAAGCTGATCAATCTCGGCGAGGGCGAGCGACTCTGCTATCTGGAGCGGATCGTGGCGCTGGAGGGCGAGAAGGAGGGCAACGGGGAGCTCGCCGAGGATCAGGATCCGGACGAGCCAACCGGCGAGCCGATCGATGATGATCAGTCTCCCGAGGCCGATCCCGACAGCGATCCGGAGGCATAACAAGCGTTGTCGACCGGTTTCGGTGTGCGCAAGGCAACGGACGCGCGTCTTCGGAGGTGCTCACGCACGACTCCGGAAAATCGACAACCACGCCATCCATCGGCATCATGACGCAACAGATCGGAACCTGAATCACGTCGCGCCCTTTGCGCCTTCGCGGTTTGACACTCAGATGTTTTGTCGAGACTCAACCGCGTCCGGAGCGAGATGCTGATTTTCGAGTGAGCCCGCCGTTTTGCGCATCCGCGGCCCTTAGCGGGGACGCGGCTTAAAATGATCTGTTTTTTTAATATTTTAAACCTCGCCGGCTCCAACGGTCGTCAAGGCTGCCGGAGCCGATCCCATCCAAAAACATCGCATACCGCGCTGGGCGCGGTTTAACGGAGATCAACGAATGGCTCGGGTTTACAACTTTAGCGCCGGCCCTGCAATGCTTCCTGAGCCTGTCCTGAGCAGGGCGCGCGACGAGATGCTCGAGTGGCGCGGCAGCGGCATGTGTGTCGCCGAAATGAGCCATCGCGGCAAGGAGTTCATGTCGATCGCGGCCCAAGCCGAGGCCGATCTGCGCGAGCTTCTGGCGGTCCCGACCCACTACAAGGTTCTGTTTCTGCAGGGCGGTGCATCCACCCAGTTTGCGGCCATCCCGATGAATCTGCTGCGCGGCGCGACGAGCGCGGACTATCTGAGCACCGGCTCCTGGTCCAAGAAGGCGATCTCCGAGGCGCGCCGTTACGGAGAGGTCAAGGTGGTTGCCAGCACCGAGGCCGAACGCTTCACCCGTGCCCCGCGTCAGGACGAGCTGACCCTGAGCGACGATGCCGCCTACGTCCATTACACCCCCAACGAGACCATCGAGGGCGTCGAGTTCCCCTATGTCCCGGACACGGCCGGCAAGCCACTGGTCGCCGACATGTCCTCGACCATCCTGTCGCGTCCGATCGATGTCTCGCGCTTCGGACTCATCTACGCCGGTGCCCAGAAGAACATCGGCCCGGCCGGCCTCGTCATCGTGATCGTCCGCGAGGACCTGCTCGGTCAGACCCTGTCCGGGACGCCGACGATGCTGGACTACAAGGTCCAGGCCGAGAACGATTCCATGTACAACACCCCGCCGACCTACGCCTGGTATCTCGCCGGGCTGGTGTTCGAGTGGTTGAAGGGCCTCGGTGGCCTCGCGGCGATGGGCGAGATCAACGCACGCAAGGCCGAGCTCCTCTACAAGACGATCGATGATTCGGTCTTCTTCAAGAACCCGGTCGAGCCGGCGTCGCGCTCCTGGATGAACGTCCCCTTCACGCTCGCCAACCCCGAGCTGGACGATACCTTCATCAAGGAGGCCAAGGCCGCCAACCTGACCACGCTCAAGGGTCATCGCTCGGTCGGCGGCATGCGTGCCAGCATTTACAATGCAATGCCGCAGGAAGGCGTCGAGGCGCTGGTCGGCTTCATGCAGGAGTTCGAGCGCAAACACGGCTGAACCGCGTCTGCGGTGTGACATGCGCGGTCCGAGTTTTGGATTGGCCCCGCATGTCACCTCGGGCCTCGGCGCGGACGCGGTTCAGGATTAAATCCTTTTTTCTTTTTCTGAATCGCGTCGACTCAAAGGCCAGTTGACGCGCGCGACGCTCGATCCTCCAATTAACATCCGTTTATCACTCAGGACGCGATTCAGTGTTCAAGATTCAGACGCTTAATAATATCGCTGTCGCCGGGCTCGATCGGTTACCGCGTGATCGCTACGAGGTCGCCTCGGAGATCGCCAATCCCGACGCGATTTTGGTGCGCTCGGCCAAGATGCAGGCGGCGGATATCCCGCCGAGTGTGCAGGCGATCGGGCGTGCCGGCGCCGGGACCAACAACGTCCCGGTCGAGGCTATGACGGCGCGCGGCGTGGCGGTCTTCAATGCGCCCGGTGCCAATGCGAACGCCGTCAAGGAGCTGGTGATCGCCGGCATGTTGATCGCGGCACGCAACATCGGTCAGGCGTGGCGCTTCGCGCGCGAGCTCGAAGGCGACGACACGTCCATCCATCAGGCGGTCGAGGCGGGTAAGAAGCAATTCGTGGGCTTCGAGCTGCCGGGCCGCACCCTGGGTGTCATCGGTCTCGGCGCGATTGGAGTGAAGGTCGCCAACGCCGCACGCTCCCTCGGGATGCGCGTCGTCGGCTATGATCCGACCATCACGGTCAAGCGCGCCTGGCAGCTTGAGAGCGACGTGCAGCCGGCGCTGAGCATCGACGATCTGCTCTCGCGCTCGGATTTCGTCACCTTCCACGTCCCGCTCACCGACGACACCCGACGCATGATCAACGCCGAACGACTGCGCACACTGCGCAAGGGCGCCGTCCTGCTGAACTTCTCGCGCGACGGGATCATCGACGACGACGCAGTGGTCACCGCACTGGATCAGGGTCACCTCTATGCCTATTGTTGCGATTTCCCGAGCAATCTGTTGAAGGACCATCCTCGGGTGATCACCCTGCCGCATCTCGGCGCCTCGACCAAAGAGGCGGAGGAGAACTGCGCTGTGATGGTCGCCGAAGAGATCCGCGATTATCTCGAAAACGGCAACGTGACCAACTCTGTGAACTTCCCGGAGATCAATCTCCCTCGCAACGGCGGCTATCGAATCGCGATCGTCAACAGTAATGTGCCCAACATGGTCGGGCAGATCTCGACCGATCTGGCCGCAGCCGGGCTGAATATTCTCGATATGCTCAATCGTTCGCGCGGCAACGTGGCGGTGACCCTGATCGATATCGATCAGCGTTGCCCGGAAGACACGGCGAAGCAATTGCGTAATATCGACGGCGTCCTCTCCGTGCGTTGTCTCGGACCTCGGGAGCGGATCGATTGATGGAGCAGAACAGCACGAAGGGCGACGCCTTGGAAGACGTGCGGAATCGGATCGACGCGATCGATCTGGAATTGCTCGGTCTGATCAGCGAGCGCGCCCTTTGCGCCCAACAGGTCGCTCACATCAAGGCATCGGCCGACGGCAACCGAGTGCAGTTCTATCGGCCCGAGCGCGAGGTCGCGGTCCTGCGTCGCATCAAGGCCGCCAACCCGGGTCCGCTCGACGGCGAGGAGGTAGCACGACTCTTTCGCGAGATTATGTCCGCCTGTCTGGCGCTCGAGCGGCCGCTCAACGTCGCCTTTCTCGGTCCGGCCGGGACCTTCACCCAGGCTGCGGCCATCAAGCACTTCGGCCATTCGGTCAAAACCTTCGCACTGGCGACCATCGGCGAGATCTTCCGTGAGGTCGAGGCCGGCTCGTGCGACTTCGGCGTGGTCCCGGTCGAGAACTCGACCGAGGGCGTGGTCAGCCACACCCTGGACATGTTTATGACATCGCCCCTCATGATCACGGGCGAGGTGAGTCTGCGGATCCACCATCACCTCATGAGCGCGACGGATGATCTCTGTGCCATCCGCACGGTCTATTCGCATCAGCAATCTTTGGCGCAATGTCGAGGCTGGCTCGACCGTCATCTGCCGAACGCGGAGCGCGTCGCCGTCGGCAGCAATGCCGAGGCCGCAAGGACCGCGGCGACCGAAGAGGATGCCGCGGCCGTCGCCGGTCTCCAAGCCGCCGAGATCTACGGACTGAAGGTCCTCGCCGAGCGCATCGAGGACGAGCCCGGCAATACCACCCGCTTCCTCGTCATCGGTCCGCAGGACTCTCGGCCGAGCGGCCAAGGCCAGGACAAGACCAGCCTGCTGCTGTCCTGCCGCAACCAGGCCGGCGGCCTCCACAACCTGCTGACCCCCTTGGCCGCCCACGGGATCAGTATGACCCGCATCGAGTCGCGCCCCTCCCGCCGCGGGATCTGGGACTATGTCTTCTTCATCGACATCATGGGCCACAGAGACGACCCGAAGGTCGCGCTTGCGCTGGAAAACCTCAGGCAGGCATCGCTCTTGTTCAAGGTGCTCGGGTCTTATCCGCTGGCGGTGCTTTAGGCCGTTGATCCCAGATCGGTATGACAAGCATCTCGATCACGGACGGGTTCGATTCGATGTACGGCGTCCGCTCATGTGGGCATGATCTACGCGAGACGCTGTTTGCTGCGCGTCCCCGGCGGTCCGGTCAAGTCGCTCTGCTATACTTCGGATACCCCTTTGACGGAGTACCCGGTCGATGGAAACCATCGGTATCAAAGCGCTCCAAACCAATCCGAGCCTGCTCGGACAGACCCTCGACCGCGGCGAATATCTGCTCATCACGCGGCGCGGCAAACCGATCGGAATTGCCGCCGCCTTCGATGACAGGCTGCTCGACCTTGGCTTTCGAAAATGGATCGCCGTCCGATCCTTCCAGTCGGGTGATCTGAGCTTGGGCCAGGTGGCGCGGGTTTTCGAGAAGTCGCGCGAGGAGATGATGCGACTGCTCGGCGAGCTGGGTGTTCCGATCGCCGACTACCATCTTGCGGAAGAGCTTGAGACCCTAGACCGGCTTGCCCACCCCTGAATGAGGACCGTCGTCAGCGATACGACCGCGCTGATCGTACTCGCGGCGCAACAGCGACTTGATCTCTTCGCCGGCTGTTTCGAGCGTGTGTTGCTTCCCGATGCCGTCTATCGAGAATGGCTCGCCGGCGATCCCGGTGTGGCGGGGATCGTGCAGCAGCGGTCATGGCTCGAGGTGATGTCGGTGGATGAGGTGTCGCTGCTCGTCGAGCTTCGGACCCTGCTCGATCCCGGAGAAGCCGAAGCCCTCACGTTGGCGCGTCAGCGACATCTGCCGCTGATCGTGGACGAGAAGAAAGGACGGCGGGTCGCGCGGATGATGGGCATCCCTGTGCTCGGATTGGTCGGCGTCCTGTTGCTTGCGGTCCAGCGCGAGATCTTGGATTTGGACTCCGCGAAGCAGATTCTCGTGAACGCGAAAGAACGGGGATTTCACCTGTCCAACGGCCTCTACGAGGCGTTTATCATGAGATTGGAAACTCAATGACTGTCCACGACAATCCCTTCCTGCCCCTGACCGCCCCCGGAATTGCCGGGCTCACCCCTTACGTCCCCGGCAAACCGGTTTCAGAGCTGGAGCGCGAGCTCGGTATTCGTGACTCGGTGAAGCTGGCATCGAACGAGAATCCCTTGGGTCCCGGCCCACGGGCGCGCGAGGCGATCGCCGGCCTGATGGGCGAGATCGGGCGGTATCCCGATGGCGGCGGCTTCGAGCTGCGACGCGTGCTCGCCGAGTTCCACGGTGTCCCGCAGAGCGCGGTCACCATCGGGAACGGATCGAACGACGTGCTCGACCTGATCGCACGGACCTTCCTGCATCCCGGTGTGGAGTCGGTCTTCTCCGAGCATGCCTTCGCGGTCTATGCCATCTCGACCCAAGCGGCCGGC
This sequence comes from Thiocapsa sp. C2-2m, assembly GCF_041903745.1. NCBI lineage: Bacteria > Pseudomonadati > Pseudomonadota > Gammaproteobacteria > Chromatiales > Chromatiaceae > Thiocapsa > Thiocapsa sp. C2-2m. The sequence continues at coordinate 29,250 of NZ_JBBWVD010000038.1, forward strand.
GCGACCGCGCGTGTCGCCAAGGCGTGCGACTACGGGAACGATCTCAACGCGATGGCCAGTCTCGTGACGGACAAGACCCGCGTGGTCTGGATTGCCAATCCGAACAATCCGACCGGGACCTGGCTGGCCGCCGCACCGCTCAAGTCATTCATCGGGGCCATGCCGCGAACCTGTATCGTGGTGGTCGATGAGGCTTACACCGAGTATGTCGGCGAGCCGGACTTTCCGGATGCCACGCACTGGCTCGAGTACTTTCCGAATCTCGTCGTCACCCGGACCTTCGCCAAGGCCCATGGTTTGGCGGCGCTGCGGGTCGGTTACGGACTCAGCGATCCGCAGGTTGCGGACCTGCTCAATCGGGTGCGTCAGCCGTTCAACGTCAATGCCTTCGCTCAGGCGGCCGCGGCCGCGGCGATCGGCGATCGCGAGCATGTGCGTGCCTCGGTCGAGCTCAACCGTGCGGGGATGCGGCAGTACCTCGATGCCTTCAAGCGAATGGGGCTCGCGTACATCCCGTCGGTCGGCAACTTCATCACGTTCGATGTCGGCCGGTCGGCCGGTCCTGTGAATCTGGATCTGTTGAAACGCGGCGTCATCGTGCGACCGGTCGGCAACTACGGTCTGCCCAACCATCTACGCATCAGCATCGGTCTCGAGGCCGAGAACGTCCGCTGCATCGCTGCGCTCGAGGATGTGCTCGCGTCATGATCGAGCGGCTGGCGATCATCGGGGTTGGATTGATCGGCGGATCCCTCGCCCGGGCCCTGCGCGAGGCCGGCGCCGTGGGGCGGGTCGTCGGCTGCGGACGCGGGCTTGCCAACCTCGAGCGGGCGCGCGAGCTGGGTGTCGTCGATCTGCTGACGCAGGATCCCGCCGAGGCGGTCGCGGGCGCGGACATGGTGTTCGTCTCCGTACCGCTCGGTGCCATGCGCGGGGTCTTCGAGGCGATTCGCGACCGGCTCGACCCCGCTGCGGTGGTCACCGATGGGGGTAGTGTGAAAGGCAGCGTGGTGGTGGATGCGCTCGGCGTCTTCGGCCAGGTGCCGCCGCGCTTGGTCCCCGGTCACCCGATCGCCGGCACGGAGCACAGCGGCGTGGAGGCATCCGTAGCCGAGCTCTACCGGCAGCGTCGCGTTATCCTGACCCCGTTGCCCGAGACCGACGCCGATGCACTCGCACGCGTTACCGCGATGTGGGAGACCTGCGGCGCCGAGGTCACCTGCATGTCGGTCGCCCATCACGACGAGGTGCTCGCGGCCACCAGCCATCTGCCTCACATGCTCGCTTTCGGGTTGGTCGATGCGCTGGCGCGCATGCGCGAGAACGACGAGATCTTCCGCTATGCCGCCGGCGGCTTTCGGGACTTCACCCGCATCGCTTCGAGTAATCCGGTCATGTGGCGCGACATCTGTCTGGCCAATCGCGAGGCCCTGAGCGCCATGCTGGCGCGCTTCGGTATCGAGATGACCGATCTCGCCGAGAGTATTCGCAGCGCGGACGGGGAGGGGCTGCTCGCCATCTTCGAGCGGGCCAAGGCGGCGCGCGATCGCTATGTGGACGCGCCACGGATCGATTGATTGCACGGCCGTGTGCGGCCGAGCATCTGGAAGGAGTCAGCGACCCGAGCCCTGGCCCTTGTGCGGCAGCCGATGGCTGGCGCGGCGCGCCGGCACATTCGCACTGAATTCCGTGCATATTCACACTGAATTGAAAGGTATCTGTCGGTCGCTGGATCTCGACCACGTCACGATGGCGGGCTATCCTCGTCGTCCATCGGTAATTATCAGCACGATCCGATTCATGCCTTTAGAAGAGACCGAGCAGCGTTTGACTCAGGGTGCCGTCGAGATACCTGACGAGGACTATCGTCTGCTTGTCGAGAACCAAACGGATCTGCTGGTGAAGATCGACCCCGAGGGGCGCTTTTCGTTCGTGAGCCCGAGTTATTGTCGGGTCTTCGGCAAGAACAAGGACGAGCTGCTCGGCCGGTCATTCATGCCGCTCGTCCACGAGGACGACCGCGCGGAGACCGCAGCGGCGATCGCGAATCGGTCTTTGCACCGGCTCCGTATCGCCCCCGGAGGTAACGGTCGACGCACGCTATCTGGCCATGCTCGGCTATGGCGTCGGCGAGATTCAGATCGATCTGCAGAGCTGGCGGCAGATCCTGCACCCGGAGGATCGCGACCGCGTCCAGACCCTTGCCGAGCAGGTGACGAACGGCGACCTCGATCGGTTCGATGCGGAATATCGAATGCGTCATCGTGACGGGCATTGGGTCTGGATCCAGGACCGTTCGCGGGTCTTCGAGCGGGACGCGGACGGCAAGGCGATGCGGGTTGCCGGCACCCACATCGACATCACCCGGCGCAAGGTCGCCGAGCTGAAGCTTGAGTACCTTGTCGACCATGACGAGTTGACCGGGTTGCTGAATCGGCGCGGGATCTGGCAATCGGTTCAGCGGATCCATGCCCGGGGTCGGCGTTCGGGACTGGCCTGCTGTCTTGCGATTCTGGATCTCGACCACTTCAAGCTGGTCAACGACGCCTACGGCCACGGTGTTGGCGACGAGGTGTCGAAACCGGTCAGCTTTCTCCGGCTCGATGTGAACCTCGTTCGGTTGGCCAACGAATCGGTGCGTGCGCGGTCTATCTTGGCCGCGATTCAGCACTCGGCGAAGGATCTCGGCATCACGACCATTGCCAAGCAAATCGAGGACGAAGGCACCTTGCAACGGCTCGTCGATCTGGGTGTCGAATGGGGCTCGTGGTATCTCTTCGGACGGCCTTCGGAGCCGAGCTGACAGGCCGATCGGGCTAGTCTCCTGAGCGATGCAGGGCGAGCAGAGCGGCACCGTAAGCGGCATCCTGATGTTCGGCGCTCATCACCGGGATCCCGAGGATCCGGGTGCGCATCGCCGTCCACGTCGGATTTTCCGCGCCGCCTCCGATGCTCGCGATCCGCCGAGGTGGCGGAGCGCCAAGCTCGGCCAACCGTGCGTAGCCTTCCGCTTCGATGCGGGCGATGCCTTCCAGAAGACCGTGCAGAAAGTCCCGCGGCTCGCTCGGGCGCGGCGAGAGGCGGGGTGCCAACTCGGGATCGTTCCTCGGAAAGCGCTCGCCGGGTCCGATGAGCGGGTAATAATCCAGGCCGGATGGGCGCTCGGGGTCGATGTCGCGGCTGAGCGAGACGATATCGGCGTCGCTGAAGAACCTGCGCAAGACCGCGCCGCCGCTGTTGGAGGCGCCTCCCACCAGCCAAGCGTCGCCGAAGCGGTGGCTGTAGATCCCGTAAGCGGATGCCGTCACCGGACGCTCCGACAGGATCTTCAGCACCAGCGTGCTGCCCAGGCAGGTCACCGCATCGCCGGGCTGCCGTGCTCCGGCGGCGATCACTGCGGCCGTGCTGTCCGTCGTCCCGGCAAGAACCCGGACGGTCGATGGCCAGCCAAGCCGGTTTGCGAGCCTTGTAACGAGGGGTCCGATCGGATCACCGGGCGCGACGATCCGCGGCAGTCTGACCCCTTCGGGGATCAGTGCCGACACCCAATCCGGCCAGCGCAGACGCTCGGCGTCGTACCCCAGCTTCAAGGCGTTGTTCCAGTCACTGACACCATGGTGCCCGGTCAGGCGCCCGGTGATCCAATCCGCTTGGTGTAACGCCAGAGCGACGCTGCCGTGCGGAGACCGCCCGCTCAGATGGATAAGCTTGGCTAGGCTCGCGCTCGGGCCGCGCGCCGGGCTGTCGGTCGGGGCCACCCGGTCGATCGCAGCGGCTTCCGCCGATGCGCGCCGGTCGTTGTACATCAGTGCCGGGCCGCAGGGTTCGCCGTCCGGCCTCGTCAGCAGAAGGGTCGCGGAGGTCGCATCGAGACAGAGGGCAACCGGCTCCCGATCGGGGAGCGCGGCGCCGAGCTGCGTCAGGGTGTCGAGCACGGCTTGCCACCACAGCTCGGGATCCTGCTCGTAGTGCCCCGGAGCCGGGCTCAGCGGCTCGGCAAGGTGGGTGCGTGCGCAAGCCAGATCCCTGCCGGCCTCGTCGATCACCACCGCGCGACACCCGGATGTGCCGAGATCGATGCCGATCCAGGCGAGACCGCGTGTTGACCTTGCGCTCGGGGCCATCGCGCGTCGGGATCCCTGTCGGAGATACGCCGAGATCAGGGGAGTTGAACGGGATCCGCGGGACGCCAACCGTCGGCGCGATGTTCGGCGACCACCGTGGTATAGATCCCTCCGCGGACGTTGAAGGCAGCGGTCAGGCGCATGAAACGCGGCTCGGTCGCCCTCACGAGGTCGCCGAGGATCTCGTTGGTGACTGCCTCATGAAAGGCGCCTTGGTCACGATAGGTCCAGACGTAGAGCTTCAGCGCCTTGAGCTCCACGCAACGCGCCTCCGGGACATACTCCAGGGTCAGCTCCGCAAAGTCCGGCTGGCCTGTTTTGGGACACAGGCAGGTGAACTCCGGGATTTGGATGCGGATGCTGTAGTCACGCTCGGGTTGAGGGTTGGGAAAGGTCTCGAGCGCACGGCTCGGGGCGGTGGACATGGTGCTTGGACTCCAGAAGCGGGGAAACGGATCGTTGCCTCCAAGGCGAATCGATCGGTGTGATTGCGAATACGGGGAGATTAACATGGCTGGCTCGGGCTGCTGAACCCGCAGCCCGGATCCCGAGCGCTGCGTCCCTTTCCGGGGGACGCACCATGGAATACCAGGGAATACCAGGGGGAGTACCAGGGACGGAATACCAGCGAAATAGCAGGGGCAGACCACGGTTTCCGGCGCTGTTGGGGAAACAGAAGAATTCGTCTCCTCAAGTTCACGTTAGCTGCCTAACGAGTGCACAGGCAGGCATTGAATCATGACCGCTACGGTCCTCATCGAGTCATCGGTGATCAGTCCGGTAGGCTGGGGTGAGATGGCCCCGGCGGGAGACGGGTAGCGCCGGGCTGGAGGGCCTCCACGACCAGTGGAGGATTTGTTTTGTCTGGTACGACCCCGGCATTCTGGATGTCTTTACAGAACGAATACGATCTGGAACAGGCCAGCGATGCACTGAGCGACGAGATGAACCGAATCGCGCGCGTTGCCTGATGTCAGGTGTCGTCGGGCGAGATTGTAGAGGTCTGTCAATGTCTTCGGATTCGAGAGCGATCTCTGGCACCACGTGGAATGGCAGGTCAAGCGCGGCAGCAATTGTCCCGCGGAAGGAAACTGCGGCATCCTGGTGTTACGGACGATCGGGTCAAAAGTCACCGGCAATGTCGACATCAATCTTTGCTTTCAGGCAAAAGGCACCGATGGCGTCCGGACGCAATTTAGGCGATTTCCGCAAACTTCCATACCCGTAGGTTGTGCTGACGATAGGAAGCACAACTTGCGCCGACGGTTGGTTGTGCCTCGCACGGCTCGGCACAACCTACGCCTTTGGCATGAAGGTTTCCAGAGTTCGCCTTGGCTCAGCACCCCGGCGTGTAACGCAGGTCCAGCGTATAGGGATGCTCCCCGGCCGGCTCGTGCGGCGGCGGGTCGATCGGGCCCGGGGTGTGGCCCATCAGCCGGAAGCGCGCGATGCGCCGACTCTCCGCCTCGTAGCTGTTGACCGGGAAGTTGCTTTCGCTGCGACCGCCGGGATGTGCGACATAGTAGGTGCAGCCGCCCAGGCTCGCGCGGTTCCACAGATCGACGATCTCGAACAGGAGCGGGCTGTGCGAGGGGATGGTCGGGTGTAGACCGGACGGCGGGCTCCACGCCTTGAAGCGGATCCCGGCGACGAATTCGGCCTTGCGTCCGGTCGGGCGCAGTGGTACACGCCGTCCGTTGCACACGAGCACATGACGGTCGCCGATCATGCCGTTGACCTTCACCTGCATCCGTTCCACCGAGCTGTCGACGAAGCGAGCGGTGCCCTGCGCCGTGACCTCCTCGCCCAGCACATGCCAAGGCTCGATGGCCGCGCGCAGCTCCATGTCGATGCCGTTCTCGGTGACTAGATCCCCGTAGTGCGGGAAGCGGAACTCGAAGAAGGGATCGAACCAGGCCGGGTCGAAGGGATAGCCGGCGCGCTGCAGATCGCAGATGACGTCGTTGAAGTCCTGCCGCACGAAATGGGGGAGCAGGAAACGATCATGCAGTTCGGTGCCCCAGCGCACGGGCTTGCGACGGTAGGGTTCCTTCCAGAAGCGTGCGACCAGGGTGCGCAGCAGCAGCATCTGCGCGAGGCTCATGCGGGCGTGCGGCGGCATCTCGAAGGCACGGAACTCGACCAGGCCCTGACGCCCGGAGGCGCTGTCGGGCGAGTAGAGCTTGTCGATACAGAACTCGGTGCGGTGGGTGTTGCCCGTGACGTCGGTCAGCAGGTTGCGCAGCACCCGATCGACCACCCAAGGCTGCGGCACCTCGCCGGGCGGCATCTGCTGGAAGGCGATGTCGAGCTCGTAGAGGCGATCGTCGCGCGCCTCGTCGACCCGCGGGGCCTGGCTGGTCGGGCCGATAAACATCCCCGAGAAGAGATAGGACAGGCTCGGATGATGCTGCCAGTAGCCGATCAGGCTCTGCACCAGATCGGGCTTGCGCAGGAGCGGGCTGTCCGCCGGGGTCGGGCCGCCGAGCGTGACATGGTTGCCGCCGCCGGTACCCGTGTGGCGGCCGTCGAGCATGAACTTCTCGGTGCCGAGCCGCGCCTGGCGAGCCTCTTCGTAGAGGATCTGGGTGTCGCGCACCATGTCGTCCCAGTTCTCGGACGGGTGGATGTTGACCTCGATGACGCCGGGGTCGGGCGTGACCGCCAGCTTCTGGAGCCGATGGTCGCGCGGCGGCTCGTAGCCCTCGATGATGATGGGCATCTTGAGCTCGGCGGCCGTATCCTCGAGACAGATCACCAGATCCAGCCAATGCTCGAGGTGTGTCAGCGGCGGCATGAAGCAGTAAAGCCGGCCTTCGCGCGGCTCGATGCAGAGCGCGGTGCGGATCAGATCCGGATGCAGGTCGTCGGGCAGGGCGACCTGCGGGTGCAGCGACTGGTGGGACTCGTCCGGAGGCGTCACGCGCCCGTAGCGCGCGGCGAGATCCTGCGGCCGGTGACCCTGCTCGCGGATGGTCTGCGGCGCTTGGGCCGGCTCGACCAGACGCGTATAACGGCGCGCCACCTCGTCGAAGGGCGAGCGCAACGGGGTGACCGCCTCGAAGGGGTTGCGCTCGGGGACGGTGTCCAGCTCGCCCTCGGGGATGTAGGGCAGGGCATCCAGTGGCAGGCGGAAGCCCATCGGGGAGTCGCCCGGGATCAGGAATAGGTTGCCGTCGCGGAAGGTCCAGCGCCCGCTCTTCCAGCGCCCCTCGGCACCGAAACCCCACCAGCGCAGCGGCAGCACATAGCCCGCGACGCGGTTTAGACCCTGTTGGAAGAGCCGGGTCAGGCGCTTGCGTTCGTTGGGGTCTTTGAGCTTGTTGTCGAGCGGGTCGACGTTTGCCGGCAGACGTGCCTCTTTCCAGAGATAGTAGAAGACGTCTTCATGGGCCTCCGACGCGAAGCTCGGATCCACACCCAGGTGACGGGCAAGCGTGCGCACGAAGGTCTCGGCCTCGGCAGGTCCGTGGCCGTACTGCGTGTTCTCCAGGCCGAACAGCTCGGGGTTGCGCCAGACCGGTTGTCCGTCCTTGCGCCAGAAACAGGACAGCGCCCAGCGCGGCAGTTGCTCGCCCGGATACCATTTGCCCTGTCCGATGTGCAGCAGACCGCCGGGTGCGAAGTGGCGCTTGAGGCGCAGCATCAGGTCCTCGGCCAGGATCTTCTTGGTCGGGCCTAGGGCCGCGATGTTCCACTCGGCACCGTCCATATCGTCGATCGAGACGAAGGTCGGCTCGCCCCCCATGGTGAGGCGTACGTCGTCGGCCTTGAGCTCGGCGTCGACCTGATGGCCGAGCGACTCGATCGCCGCCCACTGCTCGTCGGTGTAGGGCTTGGTGACGCGCGGATCCTCGTGGATGCGCGTGATCTCGTTGTGGAAATAGAGCTCGACCTCGCACTTGTCCGTCGCACCCGTGATCGGCGCGGCGCTGCGCGGTGCCGGCGAGCAGGCGAGCGGGATGTGGCCTTCGCCTGCGAACAGACCCGAGGTGGGATCGAGCCCGATCCAGCCGGCGCCCGGCACATAGACCTCGGCCCAGGCGTGCAGGTCGGTGAAGTCGGCCTCCGGACCGGACGGGCCGTCGAGCGATTTCACATCGGCCGTCAACTGCACCAGATAACCGGAGACGAAACGCGCGGCCAGACCCAGATGCCGCAGGATCTGCACCAGCAGCCAGGCGGTATCGCGGCAAGAGCCCAGACGCCGACTCAGGGTTTCTTCGCAGGTCTGGACCCCGACCTCCATGCGGATGACGTAGTTGATGTCCTGCTGGAGCCGCTGGTTCAGATCGACAAGGAAGTAGACCGTCTCGCGTTTGGTGCGATCCACCGCCGCGAGCCACTTCTTAAGCAGCGGTCCGCTTTCGGTGACCTCCAGATAAGGCGCAAGCTCCTTGCGCAGGTCGGGCTCGTATTCGAAGGGATAATAGAAGGCGTAGTCTTCGAGAAAGAAGTCGAAAGGATTGATCGTGATCATCTCGGCGATCACGTCGACCTCGACCGTCAGCGTCTTGGCCTTTTCCGGAAAGACCAGCCGCGCCAGGTAGTTGCCGAAGGCGTCCTGCTGCCAGTTGATGAAATGCTCGGCGGGTTCGACCTTCAGCGAGTAGGAGCGGATCGGTGTACGGCAGTGCGGGGCCGGGCGCAGACGCACGACATGCGGCGCGAGGCTCACCGCGCGGTCGAAGCGGTATTCGGTCTTGTGATTAATGGCGACGAGGATCGACATCGGGGCTGGGTTCCTAACTGAAGTGTCGGGTGTCGAGTCTGACTGTCGTACCGCGGCGCAGGCGGCGCTTGTTCAGACGAGGAAAGACGGGTCGATGTGTTGCTGTCTTGCCGTGGGGTGGCGATCCGCGGTGACCAATAAGCAAAGATCGTGCCGACGCATCGCCAAGGGATTCGGTTCAGGTGCCAACGATCCCACAAAACACCGGCGCTGTCTTGCGAAACGGCTCGCCTGTCGGATGCCGAGGTGTTTCGAGCTCAACGGGGACAGGGAGGTTGGACGCGCTGCGGCCCGAGTCGTTCGGTCGAGGGCGAGATGGATGGTGGGTCGAACGCCGGAACGGATCGGTGCGGATACCGAGCGGCGTGCCCCGCTTTGGCTCGGTTTGTTTGCCCCTTGCTGGTGCGGCCACGGTCGTCGACCTTGACGAACCGCGCGCAGGGCGACCCTGAAGGTACGGTGGTTTCAGGTGAACGAAAGTGCCGGCCGATCCAAACGCATCGGCCGGCGGCTTGAGCCCCGCAGCGCCGAATCGCGCTCGGCCGCGAGCCCGTGGCGCAGATCCAGGACCCGCGCCGGATTTGCGCCCTATACGACAGCGGCGATCGCCCGCCAGCCCGGAGCTCTGCCTGACCGTCGGTCGATCGGCCTCGGTGCGAACCTGCGACCGAGGCCGTGAGAGCCGTCAGCTCCCCGGTCGAGGCGGGGGAGGGGGCCCGACCGGGATCGGGATGTAGACGCAGCCAGGTGCGGTGCGAGCGATCGAGGTGGTTGAAGTGATCATCTGTTGTTCTCCATAGAAGGTCTTGGGACGATGAAAGGCTGACGGGACCGCATTGGTCCGAGTCTGGCTTTCACCTTGTCGCGTTGAAAAAAGTGCCGGTATTCACCGACACACCGGTCAAGCACTCCGGACGCGCACCGCTTCCGTTCAGCAGATCCGGTGCGACGTCCAGGCACGCAAGAGGCGGGCGGGTCTCGCTCGTAAGACCGGCCCATCGTGGCACGTGGCGCAGAGCGCCACGGGGCATGCGTGACACCGCAGAGCGGGTGTCACGAGCGACTGATGTTTTGGGTGGCCGGTCTTACGAGCGAGGCCGGCGGGCGGACTCAGGTCGCCACGGCAGGCGTGGCGTTCACGGCCCCGCACACCCGGCAATCCGTACCCATGGACAGCCGTTCCCGCGCTACGAGCGTGCCGGATTGCAGGTCGACCTGCAGCAGGTCGCGGACACCGAGGCCGGCGGTGCGGCGCTGGATCTCGGTCACCAGAAGGCCGGCGGTCACCGCGTTGAGGCTCATCACCGCCGGCGCGGCGACATCCGGCACATAGCCGTCGCTCAGGGCACGCGCGGCGACCTCGCCCCCGGCATAGGCGCGTGCCTCGATGGACGCCTGTCCCGGCGAGAGCCGACCGCTGCAGATCGGGCAATAGCGTCCGATCTCGGCGCCCGTCACCTCGGCGCGCAGACCGACGATCGCGCCATCCTCGGCGAGCGTGATGTCGGTTCCGGCCTGGAGATACTCGCGGCCATGATCCAGCGCCAGTTGCAGCGCCATGGTACGGCTCAGGTCGTTGTCGGTCACCGCCAGGATCAGGTCGCAGCGGGCCAGGGCGCGCTGGGCGGCGCCTGAGCGGTAGATGTCATGCGCGAGGGCAGAGATCTCCGGCGCCAGACCCAGACTGACCGACGCCTGACGGATCATCCGCTTGGCCACGCGCACCTTGAGGCGTCCGAGATCGCGGCGGGTAACACCCGGCAGACGGTTGAGGTTCGTCTCCTCGACAGTATCCGGGTCGATCAGCACGAAGCGCCGGAAGCCCGCGCGCGCCAACTGCTCGACGACCAGCAGGCCGAGTCCGCCGACCCCGAGCACGCCGACACGCATCTGATCCGCCGCCGTACGCAGTCCGGGACCAAATGCGCGCTGGCGCTCGAGCGCAGGCGATCCGTCGCTGGACGGATCCGCCACCATCGGGGCCAGTCCCAGAAACAACCGCCCGGGCTGAGTCTGACCGCGCGTCCACAGGCGGGCGCGCGGCACGCCGCCGGTCGGCCACACCAGGCTCCAGTAGCCGGGTACGCCCTGTTCGGCCAGCCATTGCGACAGGCGCGACTCGGCCGCATCGTCGGTGGTGCTGAACCGGTCGACGCCGGGCGGATGACTGTGCAGATGCACCGCCAGCCACCCCTGGCGCGCCACCTGGACCGCCCAGCGGTTCAGCCGCGCCGAGGCGGCATCCGTCAGGCTCAGTCCGCCGGCGGCAGTGTGGGCATAGTCCTCCGGGTCGAGGGTGAGCAGTTGCTCCACCAGCGCCGTCGGCGGTGCGCCGCGTTCGGTGCGCAGCGGCCGTGCGACGGCAAAGGCGAAGCGTTCCTGGAAGGGTTCCGGGTGCAGGAGCGCCCGCAGGCGCTCGGCCAGCCCCCAGGGAACCCGCAGCACGGGTTCCGTCCTCATCAGGACACCGCCCGATCCGCGAAGAAGGCCAGGGTCACGGTCAGGTAGCTGACCAGGGTGTGATGCCCGGGCCGCCAGGTGTCGGCCACGCCGCAGTACCAGTGCCAGCCCTCGCCGGAGAGGTCCGGCGCGCCGTGGTAGGCACGGTTGTGGAACAGGTGGCTGCGGTCCAGTTGCGCGCTGGCCGCGCCCGTGGCCAGGTAGAAGCCGATGGGCGCGGTGAGCGGGTAGGTCTTGGGCAGCAGCACCAGTGCATCGGTGCGCACGCCGCCCGGCAGGGTCAGACCGCGCAGGCGCAGCCGCCAACCCTCGGGGCTCGGCTCGGGCTGGCCGATGCCGCCGAAGCCGGAGCGGCGCAGGCCCTCCAGCTCACGGCGCAGGGCCTCGGGCAGCGGCGCGCCGCCCTTGACCACGCGCGGACCGGCGGAAAAGGTGTCGCCCGGCTTGACGGACACCTCGGCGTCCTTGACCACCTGCCCGGTGCGCACGCCCTGGTCGATGCCGGAGCGGTAGAGGCTCTCGTTCGGCCCCAGGCCCAGCAGGTCGGCCAGCTCGTCGTGCCGGATGCGCCCGTAGCCGGTGGCGCGCACAAAGCCGAGCTCATCGCGTTTCAGTGCCATCAGTGGTGTCCTCCGATCTGGTTGAGTGCGGTGTCGAGGTCGATGACCGAGTAGGCGGCGCGGCGCAGGTCGCTCGCGAGCATCTGCGGGCGGGCGAGCACCTCGGTGCGGATGCCAGCATCGCGCAAGGCCCACACCATCGGGGCGAAGTCACCGTCGGCCGCGGCCAGCACCACGAAGTCGGGACGCAGCCGCAGTGCCAGCGACAGGGTGGCGATCACCAGCCGCTGGTCGTCCGACTGCTTGAACGCGCCGTCGGGCTGACGCTTCGCCGGCGCCGGAATCACGCGGGCGCCGGCCTCCTCGAGGGCGTGCCGCTTGCGCGTGAAGTTGACCTTGTTGGCGGCGATTGCCTCCGGGTTGTCGTCGGCGACGCGCTCGACCAGCGTCACCAGCGTCTCCGTCAGATCGACCCCGTCGCCGGCGATCAGCTCGCGCATGCCCTCGATGGGGAAGTAGGGGTGCCCCAACTCGCGCGCGACGATCTCGCACGGGGTCAGGTCGATGGCAAGAATCTTCTTGATCATGGAAAACCTCGAACACATGTGGATGGCGCCCCTCCGTTCGGGAGAGGCAAACGATGGTTGTTGGAGCGGTTCGGAAACGGGATTGGTTCGATGTGGATGTCGCGCGGGCGGCGGCGAGCGCCACGGTTTCCCCGCGTCGGTCTTCCGCCCTGTCGTGACGGAAAAAACGGGGCGCTCACCGAAGAGTCGATCGGTGCTGCGCCGGCTTGAGCGCTCGGCAAGCCGAGGCGCCCGAAGCAATGTGGCGCGTCACCTCAGGGGTTAGGGTCGACACTGACGCCAGACCTTGTCCACCTGCTGGCCGTAGAGCGGACTGCCGGCGCCGATCCCGTCGCGCAGACAGGTTTGAATCCGTTCGAGCCGGCGACAGGTCTCGGCCTTCGACACTGACTTCGGGATCCCGTCCAGTGCCGTTTTCACGGCGTTGTTGTAGCCCGCGTGATAACCCTGATGCGGACGGATGGGACCCGGGGCCGGCACCTTGGCGCCCGGCATGCAGAGCCCGTTGACGGCGGCGTTGATGTCCAGAGCGCACTTCTGCACCGCGCGATGCTGTTCCAGCGCCACCGGGATGAGGTGATGCGCCTGCCAGCCCAACTGGCAGACCTTGTTCACGGCCTGCATGTTGCCGCGCAACGCCGTACCGTATTGCGAGCGCGGCATCGCACCGGACGCTTTCGGCGCGGAGTGCTTCGCCGTGGCTGCTTCGCTCAGGCGTTTCAGCGCATGCAGCCAGCTTGCTTGGGCAGGGGCCGAGCCGACCATGCCCAGCATGCCGAGGCACAAAACGACGCAGACCAGACGGCGCGAAGCAATGACGGGCATGGACATGTCTCCCTCCAGGGACGATAAGCGAAGGTGGCGGTGGATGGGCGCGCGGGGATACGCTCCCCGCGCGCGGCGCTCAACGGCACTCCGCACCGTCGAGCGCACGGCCGACCGCCGCGCCGGCCTCGGAGCCTGCGTAGCCGCCGCCGATCCCTCCGAGCACGGTCCCGGTGGCAGTCGCGGCGGCCACCACGGCGGTGCAGCTCGCCACGGCGCTGAGACCGCCGGTCACCGGCGCCAGCGCGACGCCACCGAGGCACAGCATGCTGCCGGCCCAAGTGCCGAGTGAGCTGCCGACGGAAGCGCCGGCTATGCCGCCACCGATCCCCCCGCCGGTTGCCCCGCCGTACTCGCCGTAGCAGTCGGCGGACACGGGTGGAGTCACCAGCAGGGCGCTCAGCGCCAGAGCAGGAAGTACAGTTTTCATCATCGATCTCCGAAACGTCAGGGTGGCTCTATCAACGAGCAGATCCAACGCAATGAACCGCGGTCGATCCCTGGCGGCGTCGTGGGACGCCGCCTTCAAGCTGTCGCGAGTGAAATACCCCGGGGTTTTACCGGCAGGCCGGTCGCTCGCCTCAGACCGCGCCGCTCGCGACGTGCGAGCGTTTTGCCGCGATCAGCCCCTCGCCGCGCTCGCCGAGCCGGCGCAGTTGTACGCGCAGGTTCCGGGTTGCCCGGAAGTCGGAGGGCGAGAACGGGACCGGGATGAAGTCCAGGGTGCGCTCGCTGCGCAGGCGCCCGTGGCGTCCGCCCCGCTCCCACTTGAGCCAGGGGTACTGCCGCAAGGTCTGCGAGACGACAGCGCGGACATCGGGATTGGTCGAGATCATCATTTTGGGAACCCTCGGCAAGATCTGTTAGGTGTGGGACAAGCACGGCCGCCCGGGTCGCGCTTGGGCGGCCCGGATCGGTCTTTCATCCTGTCGTGTCGGGAAAATCGGTGGCTTTCACCGGAAAGCCGGTTTGATGGTGTCTGCCGTGGCCGACCCTTGCGGGTCGGGTCGGCCGGCAGCCCTAGCGGCCGGCGCGACGGCCGGCGGCGTAGCCGCGGCGACTGCCGCGACGCTTGCCGGCGGCGTAGCCGCGACGACTGCCGTCCTGCTTGCCGGCGCCGTAGAGGCTGGCGCCCATCGCGACCAGGCCGGCCACGAACAGGAAGGTGAACAACGCAGCAAAGAAATCGCCCATGATTGGCTCCTCACGAGATGACAACGAGTGGATCGGCGGGGCGGCCAAGTGCCGTCCCCGCCATTGTTCTTTCACCTTCTCGCGTCTCGGAAAGCAGCGGTTTTCACCGACGAATCGGTCAATCCAGTCAAGCGACCTCTGCCAGCGCCTCAGGCTCGTCGCCGTCCGGCCCGGTATCACCCAACGCACCCAGCAGCTGGGCAAGCAAGCGCTGCATCGGCTCGAGTGCCAGACGATGGCCCTCGCGGTACCAGGCCGCGTAGAAGACAGAGCGCCCCTCGGAATCGAGACGTACTCCGTCGGTCGGGCTGTCGGTAAACTGCGCCGGTTTGAACAGCGCCTGACGCACCAGCAGGCCATGCACCCAGTCATCCAGCACCGCACGCGCCGGTTCGAGCAGATCCAGCGCCAGTGACTCGCGATCCGGATGCAGCGCATGCAGAAAACCGAGCTGAACATCGAGTCCGGCCTGGATCGCCAGCGGTGTCGCCTGGCCCTGAGCCAGGGTGTAGGCCAGCGACATCAGCGCATTGACCGGATCTCGCGGCGGACGGCGCGAGCGCCCGTGGAAGGCGAAGGTGCCGGTGTGCGCATAGCGCGTTTCCAGAGCACCGAAGTGCTTGACCGTCGCCGCCCCTTCCACGCCCATCAGAGCGGAGAAGTCACGGGCAAGCGTTGCCATGCGCATGGCGCGGTAGAACGCGTCTTCCAGCTCCGGGGTATGCCGATGCGCGCACTCGGCCATGCTGGCGAGCTTGGCGCACACCACGCGCCGTGCCAGATCCAGCCGCTGCTCGGAATCGGCATAGGCCAGATGTTGCAGATGGCGCCGCCGGACATGCCGGTGCGGCAAGTGCGCCACGCCGACCGCGGGTGCGCGTCCGCGCTTGGGCAGCGTCGTGAAGGGCACGGCGTGGGCGGCCAGCGCCTGCAGGACGCCGGTACTCAACTTCACATCGCCGTGCAACAGCACCGAGCCGAGCGCGCGCAGACCGATGCGCTCGCGCCGCCCGTCGGCATGGGTGAGGACCAGTGTCTCGTGCGTTCCCTTCTCCAGGGTTGCGCCGGCACGATCGACGACCAGGGCCAGATGTCCGCTCATGTTGGTTCACCAATGATGGGTTGCGATCGGGATCAACCACGGCGCCGCATGCTCGTCCATCCGCCACAGCGCCCGGCTGGCGCCAAGCGGATAGGCCCACAAACGATCGCTCGTCTCCAGATGGATGGAACAGCGTTTCAACAAGGCCGCCAGCCGTGTCGCGGGGGCGCGCAGCCAATAGACCGAGCGCTGCACCATCGCGCACTCCGCGGCCACCTCGGCGCCCACGGCACGCAATGCCGCCGTATCGGAGATGTCGTAACAGACCATGAAGTTGCCGATGTTCGCGCGCAGCCGCTCGGGTGTGCCGCACACGCCGCCGGATTGCGCCTCGGCTTGCAGGCCAGCCTTGCCCCAGACCAGTCGCAAGCCATCCAGCGGCCACCAGGCGGCCAGCCGATCCACGCTCGGATCACAGCAAGCGCTGACCTCGTTCAACAGTCGGCGCAGCTCGCCGGGGCCGAGCAAGGTTTCGTAGACCGAATACTGTTTGGCATGGTTGACCGCATCGAGCACCCGCCGCACGGCGCGCGCTCGACTGGGTGAACCGATGTCGTAGGCCACCACCATCAGGCGCGATGTCCCCCTTCCTGCAATGGTGATCAACATAGCGCGACTCCTCCAGACGCCGGATTGTCGTTGGAGACGGAACGGCGACCTTGAGCTGTAGCGAGGCCGGGGTTCGGGTGATAACATCGTTGCGCACTACAGGTTCGGCGCGCATAGAGTCTTTTCGTCCTGTCGTATGGTAAAAACAGGTAACTTTCACCGGAAATCCGGTAAGTCGGGTGTCCGCCGACACGGCGGTACCAGTCCGGACGAGTCGGGTTCCGTGGTCAAGCGACTGAACCGCAAGTGTTTTGCGTCTTTGAGTTGTAGGGTCCTTCATTCCCGACGTGCAGAGACACGCTGGAAACCGAAAATCGACTGCTATACTCGGAAGATTTTAGTCCTTCATTCCCGACGTGCAGAGACACGCTGGAAACTAGGTCCACAAAAACGATTTATTACTCATTTGGTCCTTCATTCCCGACGTGCAGAGACACGCTGGAAACCCGCAGCCGTTGCCGGGATGTTCGATGTTCAGTCCTTCATTCCCGACGTGCAGAGACACGCTGGAAACCCTGATCGATGTCAAAATGCACAGACAGTGCGTCCTTCATTCCCGACGTGCAGAGACACGCTGGAAACATTCTGCATACGGGCTGGCCGCGACGCTCGATGTCCTTCATTCCCGACGTGCAGAGACACGCTGGAAACAGCGTCCTGATTTAGCTTCCACGCACTGTCGTGTCCTTCATTCCCGACGTGCAGAGACACGCTGGAAACACCAAACAATTTCGTCGGCGACCTTGTTATGTCCTTCATTCCCGACGTGCAGAGACACGCTGGAAACCATACTCGAAAGTCTCGGCACCTGCGCCTTTTGGTCCTTCATTCCCGACGTGCAGAGACACGCTGGAAACGAACCTCATGAATACCATCGTCGAGGGTTGTTAAGTCCTTCATTCCCGACGTGCAGAGACACGCTGGAAACCGAACCAAATCCAGCAATGTTTGCAGTCAGGTCCTTCATTCCCGACGTGCAGAGACACGCTGGAAACATTTCTAAGACTATCCACGATTCGTGTAAGAGTCCTTCATTCCCGACGTGCAGAGACACGCTGGAAACATTAGTTTGCTCATCGAAGACGTACAAGCGTCCTTCATTCCCGACGTGCAGAGACACGCTGGAAACCCTCTTCTAAGGTTGCATAAGATCCTCCGAAACGTCCTTCATTCCCGACGTGCAGAGACACGCTGGAAACGAATGTATTACCAATACGGAGGGCGGGGAATGTCCTTCATTCCCGACGTGCAGAGACACGCTGGAAACCCTTTCGGACACACCGACCAACCGCCGAACATCCGTCCTTCATTCCCGACGTGCAGAGACACGCTGGAAACCATCAAGAATACATTAATTGTAAAAGGTAAAGTCCTTCATTCCCGACGTGCAGAGACACGCTGGAAACTATATTTCTTACGATGCCTTGGCTCACAAGCTGTCCTTCATTCCCGACGTGCAGAGACACGCTGGAAACTGTCGGGCCAAAAACTACCAGCATTTATATATG
Source organism: Thiocapsa sp. C2-2m (assembly GCF_041903745.1). Lineage (NCBI taxonomy): Bacteria > Pseudomonadati > Pseudomonadota > Gammaproteobacteria > Chromatiales > Chromatiaceae > Thiocapsa > Thiocapsa sp. C2-2m. The sequence goes on from NZ_JBBWVD010000038.1 coordinate 46,951, forward strand.
TTCTTCATTCCCGACGTGCAGAGACACGCTGGAAACAATCGTTGATCGAGCATTCGTTTTCGACCTTGAGTCCTTCATTCCCGACGTGCAGAGACACGCTGGAAACGAACAGGAACTACATACGAAGTTGCATTATCGTCCTTCATTCCCGACGTGCAGAGACACGCTGGAAACTTGAACTTGTATCCAATGATTGAATATATTTTGTCCTTCATTCCCGACGTGCAGAGACACGCTGGAAACTGTCCTTCCACTCGTCCTTGGTCTTGTGGACTTGTCCTTCATTCCCGACGTGCAGAGACACGCTGGAAACAAGGGCGGGGGTTCGGTCGGCCAACCGGGAATGTCCTTCATTCCCGACGTGCAGAGACACGCTGGAAACAAATACCAAGAGCTTGTACATCCTGACATTATGTCCTTCATTCCCGACGTGCAGAGACACGCTGGAAACCTTATTGCCAGTATGTCTTACTGCACGAGTAAGTCCTTCATTCCCGACGTGCAGAGACACGCTGGAAACATGCTTTCGCGCTTCTCCTTCGCCGCCTCGCTGTCCTTCATTCCCGACGTGCAGAGACACGCTGGAAACCGAAATGGGTTTTGAGTATCGCGTAGTTTTGTGTCCTTCATTCCCGACGTGCAGAGACACGCTGGAAACCATTGTATTATAAAATATTATATGTATATTTAGTCCTTCATTCCCGACGTGCAGAGACACGCTGGAAACTGTGATTTTATATTTTGTATTTTTAAGATCGTCGTCCTTCATTCCCGACGTGCAGAGACACGCTGGAAACTAAAGACAAAATGTAATTACTAGACTCTGTAGTCCTTCATTCCCGACGTGCAGAGACACGCTGGAAACTACTCGATTATCCTACATTTGATCATTTTCCGTCCTTCATTCCCGACGTGCAGAGACACGCTGGAAACGTATATAGTTTATATTTTAAATTCAACTAAGGTCCTTCATTCCCGACGTGCAGAGACACGCTGGAAACTTACCTCGTCGAAAACCTCGATCATGTTCCCGTCCTTCATTCCCGACGTGCAGAGACACGCTGGAAACATTTAAATAAAAATTTAAGTCCATGTTTAACTGTCCTTCATTCCCGACGTGCAGAGACACGCTGGAAACGGGAAGAAGTTCCTGAAATTACAACTGAATTGTCCTTCATTCCCGACGTGCAGAGACACGCTGGAAACAGAAAACCACCAACGGCATCTGGCCCCTTTGAGGTCCTTCATTCCCGACGTGCAGAGACACGCTGGAAACGATCCAGACGCTGGCGTAGACGACACTGGCTTGTCCTTCATTCCCGACGTGCAGAGACACGCTGGAAACAGTTACTTTGATTTCCGCCTCTGGCGGAAAGTCCTTCATTCCCGACGTGCAGAGACACGCTGGAAACATTAATTGAAGTATCAAATTTAAAAGTAATAAGTCCTTCATTCCCGACGTGCAGAGACACGCTGGAAACGCTTTTGCGGGTTTCTTCAGACTTATGCCGGTCCTTCATTCCCGACGTGCAGAGACACGCTGGAAACTGTATATAATGAAGATTTAAATTCAACATATGTCCTTCATTCCCGACGTGCAGAGACACGCTGGAAACGTTCGGTCGGCCACTCGGGTTTTATTTACGTCCTTCATTCCCGACGTGCAGAGACACGCTGGAAACCGGATTCTGTTATGCATCCGTGAGCGTCCGACGTCCTTCATTCCCGACGTGCAGAGACACGCTGGAAACCGTGGTTAAGCCTCCTACAGGTTCAGGACGTGAGTCCTTCATTCCCGACGTGCAGAGACACGCTGGAAACGCGGCCTGCCTTTAGATCTGCCTCGCTGTACGGTCCTTCATTCCCGACGTGCAGAGACACGCTGGAAACGCTCGCGCGTGTAAATGCCGTCGACCAGGGGTCCTTCATTCCCGACGTGCAGAGACACGCTGGAAACTATACGAACGGCGAGTTTACGATGAAACTTGTCCTTCATTCCCGACGTGCAGAGACACGCTGGAAACCATTTGGTGCACTGGGAAATGTTTTAGCAGGGGTCCTTCATTCCCGACGTGCAGAGACACGCTGGAAACTTTCATCAGTGCCTCCACAGGCTTTGTTGTCCTTCATTCCCGACGTGCAGAGACACGCTGGAAACCATTCTATCAAACTTTCTGCTAAGTTCTTTTGTCCTTCATTCCCGACGTGCAGAGACACGCTGGAAACTCATACCCTTCTCCTTTTTGATTTAAGGTGTCCTTCATTCCCGACGTGCAGAGACACGCTGGAAACGGTATGCCATTTCTGTTCTCCTTACTCGGTCCTTCATTCCCGACGTGCAGAGACACGCTGGAAACGTTGCCGTCACCGCTGATGAAAAAACGTGAGTGTCCTTCATTCCCGACGTGCAGAGACACGCTGGAAACATGAGGTGAGGGTAAGGATGTTCACTCGCGCATGTCCTTCATTCCCGACGTGCAGAGACACGCTGGAAACCATCGTGAAAGGCCGGCACGGGGACAGCCGCAGTCCTTCATTCCCGACGTGCAGAGACACGCTGGAAACCCACCCATTGTGGTGCATGGCGCTGCGCAAAGTCCTTCATTCCCGACGTGCAGAGACACGCTGGAAACTAACGCAGGATGAAGGAACAGCAAGACACGTCGTCCTTCATTCCCGACGTGCAGAGACACGCTGGAAACTTTATGTAATTCTTGTAATGAGGAGGGTCAACGGTCCTTCATTCCCGACGTGCAGAGACACGCTGGAAACGCGTCAAGTGCGCGGCAAATCTCAATTCCGGAGTCCTTCATTCCCGACGTGCAGAGACACGCTGGAAACTGACATAACGGCTCATTTCTGAGTCGTCATATGTCCTTCATTCCCGACGTGCAGAGACACGCTGGAAACGTAAATACCGTCGTCAAGAGTTGTTAGATGATGTCCTTCATTCCCGACGTGCAGAGACACGCTGGAAACTTTTCTCCACCATCAAGAAGTTTGACAAAAGAAGTCCTTCATTCCCGACGTGCAGAGACACGCTGGAAACATAACGGTTGTACCCTTTCGGGTGGTATGCGGTCCTTCATTCCCGACGTGCAGAGACACGCTGGAAACTCATATTAGTGTGAATTGCGTAATAACGTTTGTCCTTCATTCCCGACGTGCAGAGACACGCTGGAAACCTTTAGATGTTGATGCACCCGCAGTTACTAGGTCCTTCATTCCCGACGTGCAGAGACACGCTGGAAACTATGATCTAGCGGAGTAATTGTATTAATCGTGCGTCCTTCATTCCCGACGTGCAGAGACACGCTGGAAACGAGTAAGAGTTTCGGATGTCATATTCCAAAAGTCCTTCATTCCCGACGTGCAGAGACACGCTGGAAACAATCAACCACTCGGGATGAGCGTACAGAATGAGTCCTTCATTCCCGACGTGCAGAGACACGCTGGAAACTGTATACAATACAACAGAACCACCAGTAAAGTCCTTCATTCCCGACGTGCAGAGACACGCTGGAAACTCCCAATAATCTGTTTACGATTTTTAAAGATTGTCCTTCATTCCCGACGTGCAGAGACACGCTGGAAACTCAATTGTTTTAACAAATACATTATTTATTAATCGTCCTTCATTCCCGACGTGCAGAGACACGCTGGAAACGCCACGAACCGATACCCCTCGAAAGTTTCCGGTCCTTCATTCCCGACGTGCAGAGACACGCTGGAAACATTAATTGCGCATCACATGGAAACCGTAATCGGTCCTTCATTCCCGACGTGCAGAGACACGCTGGAAACTGAATAATACTTTCCACTTATAATTTCCAAATATGTCCTTCATTCCCGACGTGCAGAGACACGCTGGAAACTTATTACAAATTAGATAATTTCAAAAGTAATGTCCTTCATTCCCGACGTGCAGAGACACGCTGGAAACTTTTCCCATACGTATCGATACCACAAATGGAATTGTCCTTCATTCCCGACGTGCAGAGACACGCTGGAAACATAATGAAAATTTAGAACTTATTTCTACATTGTCCTTCATTCCCGACGTGCAGAGACACGCTGGAAACCATATCCGTTCCCTTCATTCAGTTTGAGGTACGTCCTTCATTCCCGACGTGCAGAGACACGCTGGAAACATTTGTAATGCAGATGAATCGTTCATTGATTTGTCCTTCATTCCCGACGTGCAGAGACACGCTGGAAACATTTAGATTGGAAGTTATATTTTCCACTTCGTCCTTCATTCCCGACGTGCAGAGACACGCTGGAAACTCATTCCGCTCTCTCCTTTTTAGTTTGAGGTACGTCCTTCATTCCCGACGTGCAGAGACACGCTGGAAACTTTGGGCAACGCCTGAACCAAAGAAATCAAAGGTCCTTCATTCCCGACGTGCAGAGACACGCTGGAAACCTTGCTCCCGGAACTGCGCGTAGAGGTCCATCGTCCTTCATTCCCGACGTGCAGAGACACGCTGGAAACCCTCAGCCCTGATTAAACGGTGTCGGCGTCGAGTCCTTCATTCCCGACGTGCAGAGACACGCCGGAAACCTTTTTGGCTGCGACCCTATGCTTATGCGGTTTGTCCTTCATTCCCGACGTGCAGAGACACGCTGGAAACGAGTTGATCGATTCGGAGTGGGTGAGCCATCAGTCCTTCATTCCCGACGTGCAGAGACACGCTGGAAACAGTGCCTGTCAGTAGCTCCGGCCCCAACTGCTGTCCTTCATTCCCGACGTGCAGAGACACGCTGGAAACAAAACTCCGGTGAAATTTGCCTTTTCCCAAAGTCCTTCATTCCCGACGTGCAGAGACACGCTGGAAACACCGAGATGCCACCAGAGCCTGAGAACCCTTCAGTCCTTCATTCCCGACGTGCAGAGACACGCTGGAAACGTGTTGAACGTGACGATGGCTCGCATGGCAAAGTCCTTCATTCCCGACGTGCAGAGACACGCTGGAAACCCGCAAGCCTCGCAGGATGGGAGTTCGATGCGTCCTTCATTCCCGACGTGCAGAGACACGCTGGAAACCCTGCGTGCGCACCGACAGCGGCACGGCCCCGGTCCTTCATTCCCGACGTGCAGAGACACGCTGGAAACCCATCCAGCTTTGGAACCCGACCGGGCAATAGGTCCTTCATTCCCGACGTGCAGAGACACGCTGGAAACCACTTCGAGGTATGTCTTGACATCGTATGCGATGTCCTTCATTCCCGACGTGCAGAGACACGCTGGAAACATACATCTCTTTTCTCCTTGTGATAAGTACTAGTCCTTCATTCCCGACGTGCAGAGACACGCTGGAAACCGAGCACTTCGCCTTCAATGGTTGTCATTTGACAGTCCTTCATTCCCGACGTGCAGAGACACGCTGGAAACGTTGTCAATGTGATATTCGTACATCGAATTGCGTCCTTCATTCCCGACGTGCAGAGACACGCTGGAAACATCCGATACCCTCTGGAATCGACGACTTAGATGTCCTTCATTCCCGACGTGCAGAGACACGCTGGAAACACTCCGTTGATGATCAGGTCCATCGTATAAAGGTCCTTCATTCCCGACGTGCAGAGACACGCTGGAAACTTTAAATCTGCGTTCCAAGGACGCCTTTGATGTGTCCTTCATTCCCGACGTGCAGAGACACGCTGGAAACTCTGACGTTCCAACTCCTTCAACTACTCCTTTTGGTCCTTCATTCCCGACGTGCAGAGACACGCTGGAAACGTCCATGCGGCGCTTCACGAAAGCGACTAGAGTCCTTCATTCCCGACGTGCAGAGACACGCTGGAAACGTGGGCGTCGTCGAGCATCAGGACCAGGCGACGGTCCTTCATTCCCGACGTGCAGAGACACGCTGGAAACCGCGCGACCCAACCCACTTCCAAACTCCATTTTGTCCTTCATTCCCGACGTGCAGAGACACGCTGGAAACGTATCGTTGCCGGGCAGGCGTCCTCGAGATACTGTCCTTCATTCCCGACGTGCAGAGACACGCTGGAAACTTTTTGCCCGCAACGGCGGGATGATCCACCTATGTCCTTCATTCCAGACGTGCAGAGACACGCTGGAAACATATTCATCGAACCGTTTGCTCCAATAAATCGTCCTTCATTCCCGACGTGCAGAGACACGCTGGAAACTTCCTTGTAAAGAACGAACCCGTGTGTAGAAAGTCCGTAACTGTTCAGGTCAGCTTGCCAAACAACCCCTTGGGGCGGTAAGTTTGCAACATGCCTAAGCCGCCATCGACAACCGACAGCCCCGACAGCAAAGATGCCGAACTGGCGCGGTTGCGGG
>NZ_JBBWVD010000008.1:0-169885 GCF_041903745.1 Thiocapsa sp. C2-2m
GCCTGCGTCGCTTCGCTCCGACTGCCCCGGCCGAATGGCCGTGGAACGGGTGGCCGAATGCCGGTGGAGTCGCCGGCCGGATAGTGGTGGAACAGGTGGCCGAATGGCGTGGAATGCGCAGGCAGCACGGCGATCGCGCATGCTAGCAGCCATGAAGCCACGCGGAGCGATGGTTTTTTCTATCCCTGGATCAGCGCGCCCGAGGCGGCAATGCGTCCGGAACGGTCGCCCGGGAAGAGACGCCGAGCGGCGGATCCGGGGCGAGTCCGGACCTTTGCACTGCATCTCTGCCGGGGCCACGATTCCGGGAAAAAGCCAGGTGTCGGGTGGGAGAATCCTGGAAATCCGTGACGGGATACTATTGGAAACAACACTCTCCGTCCTGTGGCGTTTCGCAGTTTCGCCGGAGTGGGTTGCTTGGTGGTCGCGAGTCCGCGAAGCTCGATCAAAGATGAGCGGCATCGTCCCTGGCGTCTACGGTGATTCCGGCACTGCCGACGACTTGCGCCGCGCCACGGGCTCGATTGACGGCATCCGCCAGCAGCATCCTCCCGAACCCCTGCCTCTGCATGTCGAGCCGAGCGGCCAAGCGACCAAGGCGTGTCACCGGAATCTGACGGGGGATAACGCTTCGCCAACCCAGTCGGTAATGCCTCGACAAGGACGATGGCCAACGACAATGCGTAGAACCCCAGAATACTGGATGAGTCGACACCCGCGTACCCGTCGCGCTGAAACGCCTGTGCCGCCTCGTCGTTGCGCGGGACTGCCACGAAAGTCCGCGACTGGAGCTCCACTTGACGGTCGTATCCGCCGGAAACGGATCAGGCGCCGTGACCTCCGCACCCGCCGGGATCGACGGCTGCAGCGACTTCGAGGAAGAGCACCCCGCGGGCGAACAGGTTAGACTGACCGCCTAACCGGCGAACGGAAGTGCCTTGCGTGGTGGTTACGAGTCCGCTAGGCTCGTCCAAAGAGGTGAAGCCTTTACGTCTTTTCGATTTAATTTCAATATGTTAGAATCATGCCGAAGACATTCGACGTCATTCCTCGGCACCATCGCATTTCGAATGAGGCTCACCCCGAGTCACAGGAAACCGAGCCTACCCCTGTCTGAATCGATTGCCGCAAAGCCCTTGGCCGGCGTCCTGCCTTCCGCGGATGCCTTAGCGAGACACCTTGGTGCTTTCCGATGACCGACTTCCTCACCTTCGAAACCATGCTCAGCCGCCAGGCGCTGCTGGTGTTCTACTATCTGGGCGCCGTCGTCATGCCCGTCGCGGCCTGGCTCATGGCACTGTACTTTATGCGCCGCTTCGAGCCGGTGGGCGATGCTTATCGAGCCGGTATGGGTCTTCTAACCGCGACGGTGCGACTGCGTTGGCGCGTGCTCGGAATCCTGCTGTTCGTCGCCGCGTTCCTCTTCATGGAGCTGATGTGGCGCATCATGTTCGAGTATCTGATCGCCTTTATGCAGATGCGAGACGCCTTGGTCAGGGGTTGAGGCCGCCGTTTAGTCCGCGATCGGACGAACCCCATCGAAATCATCGACGACCGGGTGCTTGCCAAAGGGGCCGGTGACGCCTTCGCGGCGCAGGGCGGTCGTCGCCATGCCGACATCGCGCGCGGCATCCAGCTCTTCTCGGATGTCGGCGAGGAAGAGAATCTCTCCGGGCTGCAGACCGATCTCGGAGGCGATGACACGATAAGATTCAGGTTCGCGCTTTCCGCCGATGCGCGTATCGAAGAAGCCGGAGAACAAGGGCACAAGGTCGCCGTACTCGGTGTGCCCGAACAGCAGCGTCTGGGCATGTACCGAGCCGGAGGAATAGACATAAAGCCGCAGACCTGCGCTGTGCCAGTCGCGAAGGCGGCGGGCGGCATCCTCGTAGACGTGGCCGCGGAATTCGCCGCGGGCGTAGCCCTCCTCCCAGATCAGTCCCTGCAATGCCTTGAGCGGCGCGATCTTGCGGTCGGTCGCGATCCAGTCGAGCAGATGCGCGATCAGCGCCTCCTCGTCCCCTAACCCACCCGCAACGGCACGCGAATCCTCAAGTAACTGCGCGACCTGCGGATCGTCGCGATGCGCCCGCACGAAGTCGGGAAGACGCTCCGCCGCATAGGGAAAGAGGACGTCCTTGACGAACGAGAGGCTCGAGGTGGTGCCCTCGATATCGGTGAGGATCGCCTTGACCATGGGGACTGATTACTCGAAGCGGGGAAAACGCGACGCAATGTCGCTGCCGGTGAAGTTGGCGACCCAGCCCGCGGGGTTGGTGAAGAGTCGGATCGCGGTGAAGTGCGGGCGCGGGCCCATGTCGAACCAATGGGCCGTGCCGTCGGGCACACTGATGAGATCGCCCTGCTCGCAGATCACGGCATAGACCCGGCCGCCGGTGTGCAGATAAAAGAGACCACTGCCCTCGACGAAGAAGCGCACCTCGAACTCGCTGTGGGTGTGCTCGTTCAGGAACTTCGCGCGCAGGGCCTCGCGGTCGGGATGATCCGGCGTCATGCGCAGGACATCCACCGAGCCGAAACCGTAATCGGTCATCAACCGATCGATATCGCCGCGATAGGCGGCGATGACGTCGTCCGGCGTCGCATCCGCCGTCAAGTCGCGGTCGGCCTGCCAGCGCTCGAAATTGACGCCGAGGGCGCCAAGCTCGCGCCGGATATCGGCGAAGTCGGTGAAGACTGCCTCGGATATAGGGCGGTCTTCGGCGTGAATGCGCAGCTCGCTCATCGGATCATGCTCCTCGTCAGGGTTTCGCATTCGAGCAGGAACTCGAACGCCTCGATCCGCCGACGCGCGTCGGCGACGTTGTTGCCCCAGGTATAGAGGCCGTGTCCGGCAATCAAGTAGCCGGGCAAATCCGGCGTGCGCTCCAGGGTCCGCTCGACCTCGAGCGCCAGACGGGCGATGTCCTGATCGTTGGGAAAGACGGGCAACGCGAGCCGCGTCTCGTGCGTCTGGATCCCGGGCAACGCCTTCAAGACCTCGTAGTCGGACAGGGTCAAGGCATCGTCCGCCAAACGAGACAGCACGGTCGCGTTGACCGAATGGGTGTGCAGCACGGCACCGATCGCCGGATCGCGTCGATACAGCATGAGATGGAGCTCGGTCTCGGCTGACGGACGACAGCCCGCGCTCAGGATGGTGCCGTCGACATCCATCGCCATGACGCCGCTCGCGTCGAGCTCGCCCTTGTGACGCCCCGAAACGGTGATGGCGATGCGGCTCGCATCCAGACGCGCCGAGAGGTTGCCGGAGGTCGCAGGCAACCAGCCGCGTGAAAAACAAAAGTGCCCGACACCGATCAGCTCGGCGGCGCGCTGTTTGAAGACATCGGGATCGATCATCTCGGTTCTGCCGGCAAATGCGCAATCTAAGGCAGAATGGGGATGAGGTCCAATGGTGGAGGCACGAGCGACTCGACTTCGCACGATGCGTGCCCGCTCGGGCGAGTCGCCGGTCGGGCGGAACAGCTTTGTTCATCGAGCCGGCCACCCTACCTGCGCTCTGAACCAGGCTCACGGGGCCGGTCGCGCTCCTTCGAAATGGTTCAAAAATAAGTAAAACAACTTGACGAGAGAACACCTTTGCCAAGGTTGCCGTTGTCGATTACGACAACGACAACGATTGGATTTGGTGCTCAACTTGTTTCCGACATGTTCCTTACTTCACCAAGTCGCGGTAGGCATGCCAGGTCGCATGCCCGAGCAGCGGGAAGACCGCCACCATGCCGATGAGAAAGGTCGCGAAGCCCACGCCGACCAGGATCACAATCAGCGCGGCCCACAGGATCATCGCCGGCAGATCGGCAAGCGTGACACGGATACTGGTGCGCACCGCCGTCGGAGAATCGACATGACGGTCGATGATGAGCGGGACCGCGACGACCGATCGCGCGAAAACGACGCACGCGAGAAGGCCGCCGACAACCGCGTAGGAGATCATCTGAGCCGCGGTCAACTGCTCGAGCACACCACCCCACATGGTTGCCTCGACGCCCGGACCCGCGCTTCCCAAGGCCAGATGCAGCATCAGAACGGAGCCGGCAAACCAGATCGCACCGATCGCCAACAGCTCGACCGAGAACCTAAGCAATGCCTTGCGATGACCTGCAAGAACCGAGAGCGAACTGTCGAAATCGGCAGACTCCCCGGCGGCTCGACGACGCGACAACTCGCACAAGCCGGCCGTAAACAGCGGACCAACCAGCAGGAAACCGGTGACGGCGGCGGCGAGGAAATACGGATGCCGCCAGAACCCGAGGATCACCGCCCCCAACAGGGAGACAAGCAATCCGTAGGCGAGGCTGGCACGCGGGGTTTGACGCAGATCCTCCCAACCCCTGCTCAGCCAGATGAAGGGTCTTGCCAAAGAAACGGGCACGACGGGCAACGCATGGCCGCCATGTCCACTCAGGTGGGTTACGAGACTCATAATGCTTCCTCCCGACGGTTATCGTGAACGACCGACAGGGGTTGCCGGAACCGCGACGAGTATCCTCGCGGCATCGCGAAACGATGCTGTCGAGGGGATCGCTGGTCTGGACGAGATCCGATGCACTGCCTCACGGAACCCCGGTCGGCGCGGACTTCAAAACCAACTTTCGCGCTTGGTCTTCAGAAACAGACTAGTCGCGAATTGAATGGTTCGCAAGTCCTGTCGATGACTCGAATCGATGGCCTGGGCCGATCACGGGGTCCGATCGCGGCGTCACGCAACGTCGGTGAGAACAGTCGCCCGCCTAGGACGTGAGGTGCCCCGCACCAGCGACCGGAATGACCGGCGGGAATCCATCCCCGCCGGATGCGGCTACCAGCTCAACACCACGAAGCGCTGCATCTCGTCCTTGCGGACCAGCAGCAGCACTCGTCCGGTTTCGCGCCCTGCCTTCACAGCTTGCTGAAAGTCCGCGACGCTTTTCACCCACTCGCGGTTGACCTGCAGGATCAGCGTGCCCGGCTCGATGCCGGCCGCTGCGGCGATGGATCCGGGTTTCACCTCCGTGACCAGAACACCCTCGCCGGGTTGACCGCCGAACTGCTCGGCAAGCTGCGGCGTGAGGGTCTGGAGGGTGAGCCCCAGCTCCGCGCTGGTCTGCGTCGGGGACGAGGATGCGAGCGCATCGGTGTTCAGCGTCCCGATGGTAACGCCGAGGGTTTGGCGCTGACGCTCGCGCACGATGGTGAGCTCTTGAGTGCTCCCCGGAGGGGTCAGTGCGACCCGGTTCCGGAAGTTGCCGACATCGGTTACGGGCTCCCCGCGATAGGCAACAATGACGTCACCTTGGCGCAGGCCGGCCTTCCCGGCGGGACTGTCTTCAGTGACCTGGGCAATCAAAATCCCCTCGCCCTGCTGCATCCCGAAGGATTCCGCCAGATCCGCGGTCAGCGGCTGGATCACGATGCCGAGGAAACCACGCGTCACCTCGCCTTGCTCGATCAGCTGATTGGCAATGGCGTTGGCGAGATTGATCGGGATGGCGAAACCCACGCCCATGTAGCCGCCGCTGCGGCTGAAGATGGCGGTGTTCATGCCGACCACGGCGCCATCCAGATTCACGAGCGGCCCCCCGGAGTTCCCCGGGTTGATGGCTGCGTCCGTCTGGATGAAGTCCTCATAGTCGTTGATGCCCAGGCTGGTGCGACCGGTGGCGCTGACCACGCCGACCGTCAGGGTGTGGCTCAGTCCGAAGGGATTGCCGATCGCGACCACCCACTCGCCGACCTCGAGCTTCGCCGAATCACCCATGGCGAGTGCGGGTAGGCCGCCGGTCTTGATTTCGATGACGGCCACATCGGACTGAGGGTCGCGGCCGGTCACCTCGGCATTGAATTCACGCCCGTCCTGAAAGGTGACGCGGATCCGCTCGGCGCCCTCGACAACATGATTGTTGGTCATGATGTAAGTCTTGTCGGCGAGCAGACCCGTCTGTGCGGCGAACACGAAACCCGACCCTTGCCCCATCGTGCGCGGCTCGCTGCGCGGTACTTGGGGCGCTTGGCCACGCGGGATTCCCGGAAAGCCCTCGCCGAAAAAGCGTTTGAAAAACTCGTCGCCGAAGGGAATCGCATCGTCGAAGGGTGTGGAAAGGGGTGCTTGTGCGGTCGTCGCGCGCTGGCCCTCGACGCGAATAAAGACCACGGACGGGGACACCGCCCGCCCGACCGAGGCGAACGCCTTGCCGGTCTCGCGCAGGCTTTCGACACCGCCATCCAACGCCTGCGCGGGGGCAGCGAGCAGCGCGGCCGCCAGAATCATCGCAATCAAAACATGCCGTTTCATCGTTGCCTCCATTGAATTGACCTGGTGAATCGAAATCGCCGGGGCGATCTCACCTGCCCTGGTTTCGCTCGCGCCGGCTGCACCGGGGTCGGATCGTTGGATCGCCGACGCCCGACAATCGGCGAGCTCAGTCCTCGGCCCAGCCGCGCCACCGGTAGACCCGCCATCCGACATACTCCTTCAGGGCACGCGTGCTGTCCGATAAGGCTTCGGCGTCCGGGAGCCAACGGATAAGATGTGGCGGCTCGGGCATCACCTCGAAATCGGTCGGCGCCGGCACCGCATCGATCCCAGCCGCGCGAAATGTCGCCAAGGCACGCGGCATGTGCAGGGCCGAGGTCACCAGCAGGACGCGATCGATGCCCTCCGAGCTCAGGATCTCGGCGGTATAGAGCGCGTTCTCGCGGGTATTGCGGCTGCGTCCCTCCAGCAGGATCGCATCGTTCGGCACACCCAGATCGGCGAGGAAACGCAACATCGCCTCGGCCTCGCTGCGGCGCTCGCCTGCCCAAGGCATGGAGCCGCCCGAGACGATGACGCGCGCCGCCTTCCCCGCATGATGGATCCGCGCCGCATGCCAAACCCGGTCCGAAGCCCGCCCGAGATCGGGATCCGGCCAATCGGGCGGGCCTCCGCGGATGCCGCCGCCGAGGACGACGACGGCCTCCGCCGCCGGCAAGGCGCCGACCGGCTCAGGCGCGAACCGACCCTCCAGAGACAGCCTCAAACCGTCCGAGACGATGGGTATCGACCAGAAACCGAGCCAAAGGATCCCGATCGACAAGGACAAAAGTCCGGATCGACGCCAACCCGCAAGGATGAGCACGAACGCCATCACCGCCAAGACGATGGAGAGCCCGAGCGGATAGGCCAGTTGGCTGAGCAGCTTATCGAGGTAGAGCATGCGATCGAGGGCTCGGGCGGCCCGGCTCCTTCTGCTGATCCGGCGCCATGCTCGGGCGGCTAACCCAGATAGCCGGGCACCACGGCGTCCACATCGGTCGCCGAGATGCCGAGTCGACCAAGTCCGTCCTCGCGACAGAGGCTGTCGATCTGAAGGGACAGATAGTTGTCCGTACTGAAGGGCTTACCCGGCAGCTTCTCGAAGATGCGCGCCTGAAGTCGCGCGAGACGATCGCTCAGAGCGATCACTCGAACCTTGCGCCCGATGCGGCTGCCCGTGTAGGTCAGGATATCGCGTAGCGCGAAGGTGCGCGGACCGCACAGCTCGAAGATCTGTCCTCGGCTCGCCGGATCCTGGAGTGAGCGAAGCATGGCGGTGGCGACATCGCCGACATAGACGGGCGCGAATCGCGCATCGGCACAGGCCAGCGGGAAGGGTCCCGGCAGCAGACGCAGCAGGGATGCGAAGCGATTGAAGATGCCGTCGCCCGGCCCGAAGATGACTGACGGGCGAAACACCGTCACCGCCAGTCCCTGCTCGGCCGCCGCCAGCGCCGCCGCCTCGCCCTTACCCTTGCTGCGTAAATACGCGCTCGGACCGGCCGGGTCCGCATTCAGCGCACTCATGTGCAGATACGCGCCGACACCGGCGGCTAGCGCCGCGCGTGTCGTCGACTCGACCATCCCGACGTGGGTCTGCTCGAAGGTGCGCCCACCCGCCTCGTTGAGGATGCCGACCAGATTCACCACGCCATGGCAACCAGCCATCAGGTCACGCAGACCGCTCTCGTCCCAGCGCTCGAGCTGCACCAGCTCGCAGCCCGGAACGAGCCGAAGGTGTCGATGGCGGTGAGGATGTCGCGTCGGCACACGGGTCTGATACCCGGCGCCGGACAGGCGATTCAACAAATGCCGACCGACGAAGCCGGTTCCCCCAATGACACAAATGCGCGGATGTCTCATGATGTCGTCTTGACTCGTCTGGGGCGGCTCGGCGCCCGTGATCGGGCTATACGCGTCCCGGTCTCTTCGTTGTCGCCCCGAGGAGCGGCCGGCCTCGCCGCGACCTGCGGCCTTGGCGAAACGCGGTTTAGGAAACTGAAACAGTGCCATTTATCGTTCTTCAGGATTATGGATTGACTCCGCCGCGCCCAAAACAAGCCCGATGGCCGAGGACGCTCGGGAAACTCGACGGGACGAGACTGGCACAGGTCGTGCGCGACATACAATTCGGTATTCAACCATTAAACCGCGCCCGGTGCGGTATGTGCTGTTTTTGGATGGGATCGGCCCCGGCAGACTTGACGACCGTTGGAGTCGGCGCGGTTTAAGAGATCAAAAATAGTAGAGTCTAAGCCGCGTCTGCGCAAAGGTCGGAATGAGGCGGCCGCCCTTCGGCCATCCGGGCCTTCGATCGTTCGGGACCGCATCCAGTGTTTGAGCTCTTGGCCTATCTTCTTATCGGCGCCGCGTCCGGGATGCTTGCCGGTCTTTTCGGGGTCGGCGGCGGCGTGATCGTCGTGCCGTCGCTGATCCTACTGTTCACGCAGATCGGCATGGGGTCGGAGTGGATCCCGCACCTCGCCGTCGGAAGCTCTCTTGCCGCCATCGTCGGGACGGGTTCCGCCTCGACCTATGCGCACCAGAGGCGCGGTGCGGTGCGCTGGGATCTAGTCGCCCGACTGGCACCCGGCATCGTCCTCGGGGCCTGGCTCGGCGCCGCCTTGGCGGGGATCATCCCCGAGCTCTGGCTGACCCGTCTCTTTGCCGTCTTTCTGACCTACGTCGGCATCCGCATGCTGGTTACCCAGAAGATCCATCGCGCGCGCACCCTGCCCGGCTCCGGGGGGATGTGGGCCGCCGGCGGAGGCATCGGGACGCTCTCCGCGCTGGTCGGGATCGGCGGCGGCACCCTGACGGTGCCGTTTCTCGGCAACCGAGGGATCGACATGCGCACGGCCGTGGGCACCTCGGCCGCCTGCGGTCTGCCGATCGCACTCGCCGGCGCCGTCGGCTTCATGGTGGTCGGCTGGGGCCGCGAAGGATTACCCGAGGCAAGCACGGGTTTCGTCTACTGGCCTGCCGTCGGGGCCATCCTGCTCGCCAGCATGCCCACTGCACCCTTGGGTGCGTCTTTGGCGCATCGGCTGCCGGTTGCACTCTTGAAGCGGCTGTTCGGGGTATTTCTGCTCTTGATCGCCCTGCGCTTGGCCTCTTAAACCGCGTCCGGGTGTCCGATATGCAAGGCTCGGAGACTGGGTTAACCTCGGAACGATCCGGGAATGTCGGAGTCGACGCGGTTTAAGGCGATTTCCGCAAACTTCCATACCCGTAGGTTGTGCTGACGATAGGAAGCACAACTTGCGCCGACGGTTGGTTGTGCCTCGCACGGCTCGGCACAACCTACGCACTCACTCCTCTATTCTGAGCCGCATCTTGCCGAGGCTTCTGGGATCTTCGACGTCGCGAATCACGACGACACGGCGGATTGCGCCGGACGCGGTTCAGCCGCCCTCGAGGACGAGGCGGCGGTAGAGATAGATCTGGCCCTGGCGGTCGCGCAGCACCAGGCGGCCTTGGTCGAGGGCATATTCGAACTCCTGGCTGAAGCTCTCGCGCCGATTGGTCAGCTCGACACGGTCTCCCGCGATGCGAATGTCCCCGTCGATGTAGCCGCTGAATGGCGCGTAGATGCGATAGCGTCCGCCCTGCACGATCAGGAGTCCATCGTCGCTGCCCTCCCAGATGCCCTCCAACGGACCCGCTGTCCAAGGCATCGCACCGGTCATGGCGCTACCCGGATCGAAGCGCTCCATCATTTGGCCCATCTGACCCATCTGGCTCGTCGGATCCATCTGCGAGCCACCGGGGAAGGGCATCGTTCCCGCGCCCGGAATGCCCGGCATGGACCCGAACCCGGACGGCCAGCCGGGCATGCCCATAGGGTTCGGGACGGCCGGCGACCCGCCGGACATAGCGCCGCCGGCGGCGCCGAAGAGACCCATCGCCTCCATCATGCGCACCATGGCGTCGGCCATGGCCGAGCGGGTATCGGCAACGACCGGGGGCACGACCGAGACCGAGAGGCAGATCGCGATGATGGTAAGGTAAGGACGGACGACGTTCGACATCAGTGTTTCGTTCACCGCCTGAAGAAGTCCGCGCCGGGCACGGGAGGAAGCCAATCGGACAGGCGTGTCGGCGGAAGGCCCAGACGATCGCCGTAGATCACCCGATAGGCGAGAACACGCTCGACGTAACGACGCGTCTCGAGGAAGGGGATCGACAGGATCCAAAGATCGGCCTCGAGGCAGTCGTCCGGCAGCCAGCGCGACACGCGCGCTGGACCGGCATTATAGGCCGCCGTGGCTAAGGCGACGTGACCGAAACGATCGCGCATGCGGGTGAGGTATGCACTGCCCAGCGTGATGTTGATCGAGGGGTCGAGCAGATCCCAACGCGACGGCGGATCCAGGTCGAGCGTCTGCGCGACCTCCCGGGCCGTTCCCGGCAGGAGTTGCATCAAACCGATCGCACCGGCGTGAGAGGCCAGCGTCCGCGCAAAAACACTCTCCTGTCGGATCACGGCAAGTACCCAATCCGGCTCCACACCCCGCTGCCAAGCCTGCTCATCGACCAAGGCGCGATGCTGCACTGGGAAGCGCAACGCCATGTCGTCCCAGTAGCCTGATCGCGCTAAGGCCTGCACCGCCTGATCGTGCCAGCGCATGACATCGGCCACATAGGCGGCCGCCATCAGATCCGGGCCGTCCAGAGACTCCATCAGCTCGCGCCACTCGCGGCGCATATCGGTCTCGCGGCCGAGTCGGCTGAGCTCACGCATGCGTGCGAAGGTGGGGCTGGCCACCATGGCGCGGATGCGTTGCGGCTCCGCGGGTGTCCCGGCATGATCGAGCCGATAGGGCAGCCCCAGCCGGTCCGCCGCCAGGAAGGCCCAAAGACTACGCCCCTCGGCGGCCCGCGCCAGGGTGGCGCGCGCTGCCTCGTCGCGGCCAAGCTCCGCCTCGGCACGCCCTTGCCAATAGAGCCAGCGGTCACGCTTGACGGTGCCCTCTGGCATCCGAGCCACCCAGTCCGCGACCCGCTCCCAGGCACGCAGGGCGACGGCCGCGCGCAGGCGAGCCTCTTGCTCGGTCGTCGTCGTCTCGGTCGCGCGCAGGCCGTCCCAAACCGTAAGCCCGCGCGGATCCCCGTCGCGGATCAAGGCCTGTCCGATCGCCGCATGGGCGCGATCGGAGGCCGCCCCATCGGCGCTCAGAAGGTCTTGGAGAGATATCAACGCGTCGGCGGCCATCACGGGAGATCGACGGGCCAGACCGACCAGGCCATGGGCCAGGATCGCAGCGCGCTGCGGATGGTCGTCCTCGACGGAAGCCGGATCCAGGACCAGCGCCGGATCCGCGTCGACCGCACGCCAGGCTGCATAGCGGTGCTTCTCCGAGTCCGGGAGGAGCCCGCCCAGATAGCCGGCGACACCGCGCTCGCCGGCCTCCATCGCCAAACGGATGCGCTGCAGGATGCGCTCGGTGGTAAGGCCCCCGGCATCGCGCCAGGCTGCGAAGACGGGATCGCAGGCGGCCGGCTGCGACCCGGCCGATAACCACAGGGACTCGACCCGGGCCAGCGCCTCGTCACGACGCCCGGTCTCGAGGAGTGCGCGAAGGTAGAGACAGCGCCGCTCGGGCGCGCTGTCCGGCCGGTAGATCCGTGCATAATCCGACCAACGCTCGGCCGCCGCGAGACGTGCCAGATAGGCCAGGCGCAGACGGGTGGCGAGCTGGGTCTGCGGAAAATCGCTCAAAAACCGCTCGATCTCCTCATCCGACGTCGCCGCGAGGTCCCGCGTCACGACGGCGAAGCGTAGGTAAGGATACAACGGATGATCGGCGAGACCTGCGGAGAGCCGGTCGAAGGTCTCAAGGTCATCGGCCTCGAGCGCACGCTCGGCAGCCGCAAACGCTGGACGATCATAAGCGCAGGGCTGACCGAACAGGACGCACAGGACGAAAAACAGCGCCGTCGATGCTCGGCCTCTTAACACGGCCGACTCGGCGCGGACAGACGATGGACGGGTGAACATGGACGTTGGAAAGGTCCTGATGGAAAGATCCTGATACTCTTGCCGGCACCCGCCGAGTCGGCGACACTTCCGGCCCGGACCCGTTCTAATCGCGGTCGCCGACGGCCCAGTGGAGAGGACAATGCCGATGCACCTTCGACACCCTTACCTGACCCTCATGGGCATGGCCATCGCACTCTTGGGCTCTGCCGGCAGCTGCGCGGCCGCCGACGCGCCGAAGCTCAAAGGCATCTACTCCAACATGGAGCCGTCGGTGGAGCAAGGGGAGCTGGTCGGCATCGAGGTCTTCATCCTGCCTCATATCCAGGATGACGAGGTCGCTTACGTCGCCTTGGTTCAGTTCTCCGATGGCCTGCCGACTCGACCTCAGCTCGTCGACCTGGCGATTCAGGGCGACGGCATTTCCTTCGCGGCTGTCCACCCCATCGAAGGGGAGATCGGATTCAAAGGGAGCATCGACACCGAAGGGCTGACGGGACGCTTCGACGCGCTGGGCGAGGTCTCCTTACCGCGCGGGGAGAGCATCTGGCAATGGGGCCCGAGCGGTCGCTGACCTGCCGATGTGATCCGCAGCCTCCGACATTTCATTTCTCATCGAGAGACGCCAATGAAGACATTCATCCTCGCCCTGATCTTTCTGCTGATCGGAAGCGCCGTCGGAGGA
The DNA here is from genome assembly GCF_041903745.1 of Thiocapsa sp. C2-2m. Taxonomy (NCBI): domain Bacteria; kingdom Pseudomonadati; phylum Pseudomonadota; class Gammaproteobacteria; order Chromatiales; family Chromatiaceae; genus Thiocapsa; species Thiocapsa sp. C2-2m. The sequence continues at coordinate 12,967 of NZ_JBBWVD010000008.1, forward strand.
TTCCTCGCACTTGGCTTCGGTGCCGGATTGGGTGCCGCGAGCGGACTGGTGATCGGGTCTCAGGCCGGCGCATGCCTGGCGGTCGAGACGGCCGAAGAAAGTGGTCTGGTGACCGATCCCGCTCAGATCGACGCGCTGATCGCCACCACGATCGCGAAGATCCGCGAGAAAAGCGGCGCCGTGCCAGCCGAGGCCGGACTGCAGTGGATCAGCAACGCCGCCGAATGTCGCGACATCGTCCGCCAATTGGTCGAAGGCCCCGAGGCCGTCGCTCAAGCACCGGCGGCTCCGCGAGCGGATTGAGCCGCGCCTCGGACGTTCGAGCGGACGGGGTCAGGACACTCGCCCCGCACGACGTCCTCGACCCGCCCGCTCCGTCGAGCAACATGAGTGGATAGGTGAGATCGGCATTCCGGTCGATCGGCGCGGCTCAAAAACGTCGACCGCCCGCGTATCCGGCTCAAGTCCGATTCAGACATCGCTACCTGTTTCGTCCCCCGGCCGATCCGACGTAACGAACGCCCCGGTCCCCGCCGCCGCAGTGCCCTCACTCTCCCGAGTCGGTTCCACCACAAGTCGCTTGCCGTTGATCAGCGCATCCGTCACCTTGCGGCGCGCCTGCGCCAGGGTTCGCGACAAGGTGGTCCGCGAGATGCCCATCCGCACGGCACAATCCTCCTGATACAAACCTTCGAGGTCCGCAAGCCGAATGGCTTCCATCTCGTCGGCGCGCAGGGTCAAGGTCTCCAGGCCCCGTCCCGGTCGACCGCAGGGTTTGAAGCAGAGAAAGCCCGGATCGAATCCGATACAGCGAGCGCGTCGTTTTCGACCCGGCATCATGCCTCCACAAGATGAAGTGTTCCGATTCGCGGGCTCAGTAAAACGCACATATGCTCGTTTCACATTGACGGATATCAGGGTCATGCGCCGGGAGAACGCGGCAGAATGCCGATCACTCCGGCGCGGATGGCCTACCGGGCAAGGCGTTCACCTCGGGACGCTTGGCCCTGGCCGATGGCGCCACGCATGGCGGCCACCACGGAGACTGAACCGGATGCGCATCGTTGTAGCCGGCGGCAAGGGCGGCACCGGCAAGACCACCGTCGCCACCAGCCTCGCGCAGGTGGCGGCCGAACGGGATGCGGTGCGTTTTCTCGATTGCGACGTGGAAACGCCCAACGCCGCGCTGTTTCTGGATCCGATTCTGGATGTCCACCGCGACGTCGGGATCCGCGTGCCGCGGGTGGATCCGCAAGCCTGCAACGCTTGCGGCACCTGCGCGGAGATCTGCCGATTCAATGCGATTGCGGTGGTCGGCGGAACGACGCTCGTGTTCGACGATCTCTGTCACGGCTGCGGAAGCTGCACCTGGATGTGCCCGGAGCAGGCCATCACCGACAGTCATCGCCGCCGTCTCGGGCGCGGACTTGGCGCTGCTGGTGACCGAGCCGACCGTGGCAGACATACACGACCTGCGCCGCGCCCTGCAGACCGTTAAGCACTTCGGGGTGCCGGCGCTGGTCTGCATCAACAAGGCCGATGTCTATCCCGTCGGCGCGCGGGAGATCGAAGCCTTTTGCCGGGCGAAAGGGATCGACGGCATCGGCCTGATCCCGTTCGATTCAGCGATACCCGAGGCGATGGTCGCGGGCGAGACCGTCACGGCCTATCACCCGGACGCCCCCGCCAGTCTCGCCCTGTCCGCCGTGTGGGAGCGGGTTGCCGCAGTCCTTTCGGAGACGCCTGCAGGATCTCATGACGCCCGCAAGAATCAACAACGACGCGCCTGAAAACCCCGATCGGCCTCCGGCCGACCCCCGAAGAACCAGGAGAACGACGATGAAGATTGCCATTACCGCCGAGTCCAGCCAGGGTCTCGACAGCCAGGTCGCACAACACTTCGGCCATGCCCCCTACTTCATTGTGGTGGACATCGAAAACGGCGCGGTCACCGCAACATGGGACATCGCCAACCCCTTCGCCGAGGCGCACCAGCCGGGACAGATTCCGGACTTCATCAAGCAGCAGCAAGTCGACGTCATGTTGAGCGGCGGGATGGGCGGGCGCGCCATCGAGTTCTTTACGCAGGCCGGCATCAGAACCGCGACCGGGGCAAGCGGTACGGTGCGCGCGTCGCTGGAGAGCTACCTGGGCGGCACGCTCGTTGCCGCAGCGCCCTGCGCCGAAAGCGTTGCGCACGGACACGGCTGAGGGCGCTCGCGCCACGGTAAGCGGTTGATTCACTGCACCTGTGTCGCGATGCTCTCATGGGCGCCCGCTCGGCCCCCCCTGCCTCGCCTCGACAACGGGGCTCGGCCAGGGCAAAGACTTCACAGGATGACCTCGATCGGAGGCAATCATGGCCGCTCCCCCACGCCTGACAATTCTGTTCGACAACGAGCCGGGACTTCCGGGTCTGACAAGCCTCTGGGGATTCGCGGCGCTGATTCGCGTCGGCGGTCGGACGATCCTGTTCGACACCGGCAGCAACGGCCGCGTGCTTCTCAAGAACATGGCCGCCCTCGGCGTCGCCGCGCAATCCCTTGACCTGCTCTTTCTCTCCCACCCCCATTGGGATCATATCGGCGGGTGGGATTCGGTCTTGGAACTGAACCCGCAGGTGACCGTGGCGGTGCACGAGGGCTTTTCCAAGCACCTGATCCGAGATCTGCGGGGTCTGTGCGGCGAGCTGATCGTGGTCGGAGCCGAGCCTCATGCACTCGGTCAGGGGCTCTTCTCGACCGGGATGCTCGACAGCACCCCCCCGGAGCACGCGCTGGTGATCGACACGGGCGAGTCCACGGCCGCGGTCAGCGGCTGCGCGCATCCCGGGATGGAGCAGATCGTCGCACGTGCCGGCCGCTTCCTCGGCAAGCCGGTGGACTGGGCGATCGGGGGCTTTCACTTGATGGACACGGACCCCGTCGGAATCGAGCAGTCCGTAAGCGCACTGAAGGCGCTCGGGGTGATCGGCGTGGTCCCGACCCACTGCACCGGAGACGCCGGCAAGGCGGCGTTTCGGCATGCCTTCGGCGCAGCCTGTCTCGATGGCGGGGTCGGTCGGGAGATCGGCGGATGATCGGCGATCCGTGGCAGCGCCAGCGTCTGCTCGATGCCTTCCCGTTTCTGCACGCGACGCCGGAGGAGTTCCGCGCCGAGTTGTTCGCTCAGGTCGCATTGGTCCGGCTGCCGGTCGGTCAACTCATCTGTTACGACGGTGCACACTGCACGCAACTGCCGTTGGTGCTGACCGGCACCGGGCGGGTCTACAAGCTCGGCGAAAACGGTCGGGAGATCACCCTGTATCGCGTTCATCCCGGCGAGAGCTGCGTGGTCACCACCTCCTGCATCCTCAGCGACCGGGTCTTTCCGGCCTTCGCCGTGTGCGAGAGCGCGGTCGAGGCGGTCGTGGTGCGGCCGGCCGAGGTCCGCCGCTGGATGGCCACGTCGGAGCCTTGGCGGGAATACATCTTCGGCTTGATCGCGAGCCGCTTGCAGGAGGTCTTCGGCGTTCTCGATGCGGTGCTGTTCCAACGCCTGGATCAACGGCTGATGGCCTCTCTCTTGAGCCTGCGCGAGACGACTTCGGGACGAGACATCCATATGACGCATCAGTCCCTCGCGGTGGAGCTGGGGTCGTCCCGCGAGGTCATCAGCCGCGTACTCAAGGGTCTCGAGTCGCAAGAGCTGCTGCGCACGACCCGCGGCCTGATCGAGCTGCTCGACATTCCGGCGCTCGAGCTGCGGGCACGGGATGGCTGAGCAGGGACAAGTCGCCGCTTGGTGACAAAGTCACTGAAACGCGGGATCGCTCCGATTAGTCTTCGACTACACCCTCACCGGATCGGCCGAACGCGCCGGTCGCAACAACAGCAGAGACCACGCTATGACCCCGAATGTCGGAACACTCGATCGCACCCTCCGTATCGTCGCCGGTGTCGTCATCGTCGGCTGGGGCGTCTATGCCCAAAACTGGCTCGGCGCCATCGGGCTGGTGCCCTTAGCCACCGGGCTCTTGCGCTGGTGCCCCGTCTACCTGCCCCTCAAGCTGAATACCGACAAATAGACTCGCATCCCAGGACAACCGCCGGAACGGCCCGTTCGGTCAGCAAGGCAAGCCGCTCGTCGACGGGCCCGCCCCACCCCCGCTGACCTTCTGTCCCGAGCAAACCTGGGCGCTCAGGGCGGCTTGGGGATGAGCCTCGAGAGGCGCCCTCGCGCCTTAGGTGATTTACGAGGAAAGTTATACCATTGTGTGCGATAGTCGCGACTGAGTCTAAATCAACGCGCGGACTGTCATGGCGGGCGGACGCGTCGCGCGACTGAGCATCGACTGCAAGGCCACGGTGATGATCGGCGAGTACTCGCGCGGCGGCTGTAGCCGCGGCGAGACCAAGGCCGCCGACCATGACACGGGCTGTCACGAGAAATACACCCCGTTCGGTCTGGTCAACGAGGACACCGGCGCGCTGCACCTGACCTTCGGAAGTTCCGCCAAGACCAGCGACTTCATCGTCGACTGCCTATATGACTGGTGGGAACGGCAATCGCCCGAGCAGCGCGAGCGCATCACCCTGGTCCGGATCAAGGCCGACAACGGCCCGGATGGACATGCTCGGGCGGCGCGCGTTGCGGGTGCTGGTGCGGCTCAACGGGATGCTGTTGATCATGATCGTGGTGCAACTGCTGATGGATGGGATCAGCGCCTATATCGGCCAACTCCCACCCCGGGGCACGGTCTGAGGCAGTGACCTGAGTCGCCGGAGCCCCGGCTGCGCGAGGCTCCGGCTCAAGGGCCTCAGCGACAGCTGAGCACGAAGTCGATCAGGTCGGCGATATCGAAGCCGCCACTGCCATCCCGGTCGCAGTCCCAGCTTGCGCTGCCGCCACGACAGCCGCGGAAGAAGGCCACCGCATCGGCGCGGTCTGCGTCACCGTCCCCATCGATGTCGCAGTCATCCGGCCCGCCGCCGCAGCCTGGATAGCTGAAGGCGCCGATGAAATTCCCCCAGCGGCCATCGATGGTCCCGGTATTCTTGCTGTACTCGCCCAGGTACCAGAAGCGCTGGCCATCGGGGTCGATGGTCATCCCGGTGTAATCGCCCCAGCGATGGGGGCTGGCGTCGAACCCGGTGTAGAAGAGCTCACCGGCTTTGAGCTGGACCTCGGGTTGCAAGGTTCCGGCGGGATCCGTGGCTTCCCGTCCGGTGACGAACACCGACGGGAACATCGAGGCGCTGGACTTGGTGTAGCCGACGGCCATATCGCCGCACTGGTTCACTGCGAGATCGGGGAAGAAGCGGTACTCACCGTTGCTTGCGAATACCCCGGCATCGATCACCGCCGGCACCGATGGATCGATTTCGGCCCAGCGGATGCAATCCACGGTTCCCGAGCCGGGATTGCAGGAGAGAGTGTTGGTCATCCAGATCCGTCCATTGCGATACTCGGTGTCGAGTCCGCGCCAATCGTTGGCTTGGAGCCTTGCCGTCGAGCCCTGTTGGGGCACGTCGACGGGAAACCCCGCGGTTACTCCGGTCGCCGTATTGAGATTGAGCACCCCCGTCTCAGTGAGGAGGTCGGCACCGAAAGGGTCCTGCCAGGACCAGACTGAGTGACGGGCACCATCGAACTTCTCCGTCATGACGAAATGGGGCCCCGAGCTCGGCCAGGTGCCCTGGGCGAAGCCATGGAGATTCATCGGCTGCGGCGTCGAGTTGCTCGCGCCGAGGCTGTGCGACACCACCGTCAGTGCTGTCCCGCTATACAGCGCGGCCTTGTCGAACGCGAATACGCGGCTCTCGAAACCACCCGGCAAGCTGCCGTCGAACTGGTTGGAGCCCATGTAGATCGCGGACCTTCCAACGCCGGCATGGGGATAGTCGAAGAAGGCCCCGGCGAAATCGGTCGCGAAATGGTAGCGATGCCAAGCGCCCAGCGGATCCGCTCCCGTGGTCGCGGCCACACAATAGTCGGTGCCGTCGCCGTCGATGCCGAGGATGAACCGGTCGGCGGACTCGTCATAAAGCACATTGGGATCGAAGACTTGGCTCGGGCAGCCGGACCCGGCGAAGAAGCTCGCGAAGGTCGTGGGTCCCGCGAGTCGCGTGCCGCTCTTGTCGTAGATCTCGAAGGCGACGTTTACCACCGCAATGATGTGGTTCGGGCCTACCGCGAACTCAGGGTCCGGTGGGACATTGCCACCGCCCCCGCAGCAATCGTTGTAATCGAGGCTATCGAAGCTGACGCCCGGTGCGAGCGCCAGCGGCGTAATCCCAGACCCATCGAGGCGCTGGACGTTGGGATTGGGCGGGAGCAGACGTGCCGCCTCTCGCAGCCGGTCCATTTCTTCGCGTGGTATCGGTCCGCGCATCCGCTTGGGCGTTCCATCCTGCCCCCAGCCGCGGCTCAGCTTGTTGTTGGCGTCGAATTCTGCGACGGGCACCTCGGCGAGGTGCACTGGACTCGGACCCTCGGCGCTGTAGCGCAACTGGGCCGCCCAGGGGAGGGCAGGGCGGCTGCGCTCCCGTGCTAGCGGCTCTTGAAGACTGATGGGCGCTGCAGCGGTTGCGCCGAGTGATCGTTGATCGAGCTCGTTGGGCGGCGCATCGCTCGCACGATAGAGCACGACGACCCCCAGGGCGGCGAAAATGGATGGGATCAAATAACCGCGCATCTCAGATCTCTCCATAGGTTAATGGACTGCTGACAACCTAGAGTCTAGGAGACTTTTCGACTTACGTTCCAGAATCAAATCTGACATCCGGGTTTGGTAAAAATGCGACGGGCGATTAGGGCTGAAAACCCGAAATCGCCGCTATTTTTCACGAAACCGCGCGCGTTTTGCCCTTTTTCTAGGCTTAAGCTCAAAAAAGCGCTTGAGGTTCCACCCCACGCACACCACTGCCCACTCACCCTGCACGGCATTCAGGCCGCGCAGCAGAAACTGCCGGAAGCAGTTGAACCGTTTTGTGTTCTTTGCGGCTCAACTGCCCTCGGAGCGGGCGGAACTGCCGGTCACGGTGTCTCGCCGGCTCGCTCCAAGACCTCGTCACGGACCACCTCAAGCCTCCGCGTCGAGCACCCGTTCGGCCCACTCGGCGAGGTCTTCGAGGATCGCAAGCTTGCCCGGATCACCGGCGTGCTGCTCGGCCAGCTCGCTCAGACACTGCTCGAACTGCTCGATCACGAGACTGCCGCCGGCGTCGGGATCGGTAAGGCGGGCGAAACGGAACAGGTCCCAATCCTCGCGCTCTTCGGGGGTGAGGGTCTCGGGCCAGTTCCGGGCGCGGTAGCGCAGCAGCATCTCGCCCAGGCGAGGATCCTGAAAGCTCGGCGCATGGTCGCTCAGCTCGGCGGGGTCGAGTCTGTGGATCGCGTCCATAGCGCGACGATCGGCGTCCGAGAAGAATCCGCCCGAGTAGATCATGAGATCAGGGTCGGTCTCGGTCGGCCCATCGGGGGCGCCATGGACGGCGCGGACCTTCTCCTCGATCGTCGCCGCGGCCTCACGTAACCTGCGGGCGTGATCGCCGACCGCGTCCGGATCGATCGACCAGCGCGCCGCCGCATCGGGCGCTAGGGTCTTCATCGGGGCCAGAACCGGCGCGCGATTGACGTGGATCGTCTTCAACGGGACTCGGTCGACGCCGTCGGGAAGCTCGCTCCCGGGCGTGAAGAGTCGGGTCCGCAACTCGTCGACGGAAAGATCGAGCAACAGCTCCGGCGGCGCGCGCAGATCGACACAGATCACGCCGTTTCCGTTGATCGGATGTGCACAGAGCGGCAGGATCGGCGCAATACAGCCTTGGGCGGACGGATAGCGCGCCGAGGCATGCAGGAGCGGCACGCCGCGATCGAGCAACTCGCGGACGCGCCGCTTGTCGCGCAGGGTGAGGGCATAGTCAAACAGCTTGGGCTGGGCGTGCCGCAGACGTCGCGCCAAGGCGATGGTCGCGCGCACGTCGGCGAGCGCGTCATGGGCCTGACCGTGATCGATCCCGTTGGCGGCGGTGAGATGCTCGAGCTTGAAGGAGGTGGTGCCGTCTTCGCGGGTCGGCCATTCCAAACCGTCCGGGCGTAGCGCATGGGCAAGCCGCAAGGCGTCGATCAGATCCCAGCGGGAGTTGCCGTTGCGCCACTCGCGCGCATAGGGGTCGCGCAGGTTGCGATAGAGCAGGTTGCGCGTGACCTCGTCGTCGAAGCGCATGCTGTTGTAGCCGACCCCGCAGGTTCCGGGGACGCTCAGCTCGGCGTTGACGGCGGCGGCAAACTCGGCCTCGATCAGCCCCTCGCGCTCGGCGATCCCGGGCGTGATGCCGGTGATGAGGCAGGCTTCAGGGTGTGGGAGCAGATCGGTCGAGGGGCGACAAAAGAACATGCATGGAGCGCCGATCTCGTTGAGATCGACGTCCGTGCGGACAGCGGCGAACTGGCACGGCCGGTCCCGACGCGGATCCGAGCCCCAGGTCTCGTAGTCGTGCCAGAGAAAGGTCGGCGCGTTCGGACGACCGGCCACTCGCCTTAAACCGCGTCCGGAGTGAAATGCGTCGTGATCATAGTGTGTCGGACTCGAAGGCTTTATCCCGCCTTTGTGGGGGCGCGGTTTAAAATAATGTATTTTTTTAATATCTTAAACCGCGCCGACTCCAGCGGTCGTCCAAACTGCCGGGGCCGATCCCATCCAAACACAGCGCATACCGCACCGGGCGCGGTTTAAATCTTCTCGCGGATACGGGCGCTCTTGCCGGTGCGGCCTCGAAGGTAGTAGAGCTTGGCGCGACGCACGTCGCCCTTGCGCTTGACCTCGATGCCGGCGATCACTGGGCTATGGGTCTGGAAGACGCGCTCGACCCCTTCGCCGTGGGACATCTTGCGGACCGTGAAGGCCGAGTTCAGACCGCGGTTGCGGATGGCGATCACCACGCCCTCGAAGGCCTGCAGACGCTCGCGGGCGCCTTCCTTCACGCGGACCTGGACGACGACGGTGTCGCCCGGAGAAAACTCGGGGACTTCGGCTTTCATTTGCTCGGCTTCGAGCTGGAGAATGATGTTGCTCATGGTTTCCTTCGGCTCCTGTTCTCAACCGGCCTCATCGTCGTGACGGGACCGGACAAATTCATCGAGCAGCGCCTGCTCGTGCGGACTCAAACCGCGCCGCTCCAACAGATCGGGGCGACGCCGGTAGGTTCGCCCGAGGGCCTGCTGCAACCTCCAGCGCGCGATCGCGGCGTGATCGCCGCCGCTCAAGACTTCAGGCACCCGGCGCCCGTCGATCTCGGGCGGTCGGGTGTAATGCGGGCAATCCAGCAACCCGTCGGTGTGCGAATCCTGGACGGCCGAGTCGGCGTGTCCGAGTGCACCGGGAAGCAGTCGAATGACCGCGTCCATCACCACCATGGCTGCCAACTCTCCGCCGCTCAGGACGTAATCGCCGATCGACCATTCCTCATCGACATGGCCCTCGATCAGGCGCTCGTCGACGCCTTCGTAACGTCCGGCGACCAGGATCCAGCCGGGCCGGCGCGACAGCTCGACCATCGCAGCCTGATCCAAAACCCTGCCCTGCGGCGAGAGGTAAGCGACCCGACTCTCAGGAGCCTCCGCGCGCGCCGCGACGATGGCATCGCGCAACGGCTCGACCTTCATCAACATCCCAGGGCCACCGCCATAGGGGCGGTCGTCGACGGTGCGATGCCGATCGTGCGTGAAGTCGCGCGGGTTCCAAAGGTGCAGCTCGGCCACACCGCGGATCAGGGCTCGCCCCGTCACACCTTGATCGAGCAGGACCCCGAACAGCTCCGGGAATAGGGTGACGACATCGAAGCGCATCACGGATACCGGCGCGGATCACATCGGAGCATCTCGAGCACGAGGCGCCGTCGAGGGTGTGGAAGCCGACTCGCTAGAACGACGGATCCCAATCCACCAGCATCCGGCGCTGCTCGAAATCGACATCCTTGACCACATCGCCCCACACGAAGGGCAATAGACGTTCGCGATCACCCTTGACAACGATGACATCGTTTGCGCCGGTCGCGAAAAGATGATCGATCGCGCCAAGCACGACACCCTCGGTCGTCTCCACCGAAAGACCTTCGAGATCGACCCAGTAAAACTCATCGTGCGAGGCCGGCGGCAGCTGATCACGAACAACGGCGATATCCCGCCCGACGAGCGCGGCCGCTCGGTCGCGGTCGTCACAGCCGAGAAGGCTGACGACGATGCCTTTGCCGTGCCGCTTTCCTTCGTTCACCGTCCAAGCTGTCGCGTCTGCGCCGAGCAGCCAGGGGGAGTAACTCAGGATGCCCTCCGGAGGATCCGTCTCCGACATCACCTTCAACCAGCCGCGCACCCCGTACACTCCGGCGATATGTCCGACGACGATACGCGTCGAATCCGGTTGTCCGGCCATCGATCGGGGCGCTTCGAGTCGGCTTCTCGCGGTGCGATCGTTCGGACTAAGCAGCGACTGCGGTTGCCGACTCTTCGCGAGCGGCCTGCTTCAGAAGCTGCTTGACGCGGTCGGTCGGCTGGGCGCCGCGCTCGACCCAATAGTCGGCACGCTGACGATCGACGCGCAGTTCGACCTCGCCGCCCTTGGCGAGCGGGTTGAAGAAACCGAGGCGCTCGATATAGCGTCCATCACGCTTGGCGCGGATGTCGGCGACAACGATCTGATAAAAAGGGTTCTTTTTGGAGCCACCCCGAGACAAACGAATCGTAACCATGTGCTGTCCTGGACCCATACGATTGGACGTTGCGGGAATGGCCCCGCAGGTAAACGCGCAAATATACAGAATCTGCCGGAAAATGGAAGTGGTATACCAAGCGCGCCTGCTATTGATCGGTTCGCCGGGCGCTCGCCGAGGTCAGGGTTTGACGCAGATCGGCCTCCAGGCGTTCGAGCTCCTGGCTGGCGATGGCGCGGGCGCGCTTACCCTCGTCGGCGATCGCCAGACTCTCCTCGATCGTCTCGATCAGGGTCTGATTGGCGTGCTTGACCACCTCGATGTCGAAGACGCCGCGCTCGATCTGCCGGCGCGACTCGGCGTTGGCCGATTTGAGATTATCCGCATTGGCGCGCAGCAGATCGTTGGTGAGATCGGTGGCCGCCCTGATGGTATCGGCCGCCTCGCCCGAGCGATAGATGGTGACCGCCTGGGCCAGTTGTTGACGCCACAGAGGCACGGTGTTGACCAGGGTCGAGTTGATCTTGTTGATCAGTCCCTTGTCGTTTTCCTGGACCATACGGATACTGGGTAGGCCCTGCATGGTCACCTGTCGCGTGAGCCGCAGGTCATAGACGCGCCGGTCCAGCTCGTCGCGGACGCCGCGCAGATCCTTTAGGCGCTGCACCTCGACCATGTCGGTGCTGGTCGCGACCTGCGCCGCCAGCGCGGGGATGGTCGATTCGTCCAACTCGACGAGCTTCGCCTCGCCTGCCGCGATGTACTGCTCCAGGGTCCGAAAATAGTCCAGGTTGGCCGCGTAGAGCCGGTCTAGCGACGTGACGTCGGTTAGGAGCTTGGTCTTGTGCCGCTCCAACTGTCCGGAGATAGTCTCGATCTGATCGCGGACCGCCTCGTACTCCTGCAGGAACTTGACGACGGGCCGACCTTTGCCGGTCAGACGCGCCAATAAACCGGGCTTGCGGTTCGGATTGAGATCATCGACACGAAATCCCTTGAGCGTCGTCACCATCTCGCTCAGCGCGGCCCCGGCGGGACCCACATCCTTTGCCCTTACGCCTTCGAGCATTTGGTCGGAGACCTCGGTGAGGCGCTCTTGGGCCTTGGAGCCGAAAAAGAGAATGGAGTGGGTGTCGTTCAGATCCAGCTCCTGCAGCAGGCGCCCGAGCTGAGCCTCGCTGATCTGCGGCGCCTGCGCATCCTCGGCGACCACGAGCGGCCGCTGCGCCGGAGTCGGCGAATCGACGATGACGATCTCCGCGACGGGATCGGCTGTCGGCGCAGGCCGGGCGCCCGTCGCTTGCCCCTGTGCGTGAGGATCCATCACCGCATCGCCTCGCTCTCGCTCGCTCACACAATCTCTCCCAATCGATTTGGATAATAAACCGCGCCCGGCGCGGTATGCGCTGTTTTCGGATGGGATCGGCCCCGGCAGACTTGACGACCGCTTGAGCCGGCGCGGTTTAAAAAATTAACAAATATAGAGGCTTAAACCGCGTACCTGCCAAGGACTGTGGATGCACCAAACTTCGAGCTCACTATAATTGCCCCTCCTAAACCGCGCCCCACCGAGGCCATTGGTCGCGGCGACAGGACACCGACCCCGAAACGACGCATGTTAACCTTAGCGCGGTTTAGCTACTGAATTCCTTCGCGCTCGAGCTGCTTCTTCAGCACCTCGATCTGGATATCGAGGTCCATGACGTCCGTCTTCAGAAGCCGCTGGTGTTGCTCGTCGAACACCTGCTCGACCGTCACCAGGACATTCCGAAAATTCTGCTCCAACTCACGCGAATCCGCCAGACGATGGGTCCGCGCGTAACCGTCGGCGACCTGCTGGACACCGTCGAGATAAACGCTCAAAAACTTGCGTGCACGAAACAGGTCGGTGGGTCGATCCGCGATCTGATTCAGGATCGACCGGCCCTGCGAGCCGATACGTTGCAGGCGGATCTTCAACTCCGGATTGGCGATGGTCTTCGCCGCGCGGTCCAGGTCAATCAGCTTGCGCTCGGCCTCGTCCAAGGCCGCCGCGACCTTGCGCGTCCGCTCGTCGTCGGTCGCGAAGGGACGTGCTCGACCGAGCGGCTCAAGCCCATAGATCAGGTGAAAGCCGATCATGGCCACCGTCGCATAAACGAGGCTGAGCGCGGGCCCCTGCCCGACCGCCAACCAGGCGGCCAGTCCGGTCGCAGCGCCTGTCAGCAAACCGCCGATGGTCTTCAGCGGGATGCGCTGGAGCCGCGAAAACCGCAGGATCTGTTGGGCGTACTCCGCGCGCAGCCCCCGACGGGTCAGATCGGCTGCCGCCATGAAAAGCGCGAAGATGCCCCCGTCGACCAAGACGACATCCAACTGACCGGCCCCGAGCCCGATCAAGGCACCGATCAGCAGCGGGATCGGGAGGAGGAACAGGAGCGTGCCTTTCGCGCGAGGTTTTCCCCGGGCGGGCATAGTCGTGTCGGGATCAGGGTGACGATCCGGCCTGACCCCGAGAATCAGCTCGGTCAGACTCAGCGTCCGACGCTGCTCGGGAGGGGTGCTCGCGGGACCGGCCATCAGAGGACGAACATCGCCTGACAAGAGACCAGACCCACGCTGAAGGTGAGCAAGACCCCACCAAGCAGACGGAGACCCAAAGGGGGTCGCGTTGGCGATGGAGGGACGATCGTTCGTAACTCGGGCATACTCGGATTTCCGCTACGGGATGTACTCGAGGGCGTAAGCCCTCCCTCGTCAGAGCAGCTTCACCAGCGCCGTCAATGCGCCGACCTGAGCAAACATGAGGGGTATGAGCCACATCAGCAAGGTATTGCGGCTGCGCTCGATCGCGGTCATGACCTCGCCGCGAAGCTGCTGGATCTCCTTCTGGAGTCGCAGCTCGGTTTCGCGCAGATCACCGCGCAGCTGCTCGATCTCGGTCTTGACCTCGCCCCGCAGCTGCTCGATCTCGGTCTTGACCTCGCCCCGCAACTGCTCGATCTCGGTCTTGACCTCGCCCCGGAGCTGCTCGATCCGCACCACAAGATCGGCACGTAAGTGCTCGATCTCTCTCTGAAGCCGCAGCTCGGTCTCACGCAGCTGCTGATTGGTCACCAAGTCCGGCAAGTGCGGGTAACGTTCCTCCAAACGCTCGAAGGCGGAAGCGATTACCCGCGCGCGCGCCCGATCGTCAGGCGCGCTGGCGAGTGCCTCGTAAAGTTCGACGACAGAGCCCATTCGATTCGTCACCCTGCTGACATCCGGTGCTATGAGCACAGTCTATCCCAGATTCGGTATCCCGGTCCCGACCAGTCCAGACCTGCCTCGGACGGATCGGCGGCCCGTCACCCGGTATTGCGCATCCCCGCCGCAATCGCATTAATCGATCGCAGCAGCGGATCCAGCCACTCCTCTCGCTTCTCTTCGTCCCGCTCGGCGCGGTAGCGTTCCAGTAAAGAGACCTGGATGTGATTCAAGGGGTCTAAATAGATGTTGCGACGCGCCAGCGAGTGCTGGAGATCCGGGGTCTCCTCCATGAGACCGCGCAAACCGGCGACGTTCATGACCTGAGTGAGGGTGCGTCCGTATTCGGCCTCGATAACGCCGTAGATCGCCTGCGCCCGCTCCTGGTTCTCGGCCAAGCGGGCGTAGGCACGCGCGATATGCATCTCGGCCTTGAAAAGCGACATCTGGGTGTTGGACAAGAGAGCCCGGAAATAGGGCCAATCCTGATACATCTTCTGGAGCTTCACGAGGCGATCGAGCTCGTTGCCCCGATACCGCTCGATGGCATAGCCGATTCCGAACCAGGCCGGCAAGGTCTGACGCGACTGGGCCCATCCGAAGACCCAGGGGATCGCGCGGATGGACTTCAAGGAGCGATCCGCCTTCTTGCGATGTGACGGGCGCGAGCCGATGTTCAGCAGGGCGATGCCGTCGAGCGGGGTGCACTCGTAGAAATAATCGAGAAAGCCATCGGTCTCCTGGGTGAGCTTCCGATAGGCATCTTCGCCGTAGCGGGCGAGCTCGTCCATGATGCCGAGGTAGTCCTTGCGGTCCTCCGGCGGCGGCTCGATCAGACAGCGGCTGGCCTTGATGAGCCCGCTGATGCCCAGGGTCAGCTCGTAGCGTGCGGTCTCCGGATTGGCGTAGCGATACGACAGCACCTCGCCCTGCTCGGTGAGCTTGATCTGACCATGCACCGTGTCTGTGGGTTGGGCGAGGATGGCCTCGTGGGTCGGCCCACCGCCGCGCCCGACCGTGCCGCCGCGTCCGTGGAAGAGCCGGCAGGAGACACCCTCGTCATCGGCGAGCTGGATCACGCGGCGCTGCGCCTCGTAGAGACGCCAGCTCGAGGCCAGGATGCCGCCGTCTTTACAGGAATCCGAATACCCGAGCATCACCTCCTGCTGATTACCCGATGCCTTCAGCAGCGCGCTATAGGTCGGATCCCGGAACAATCGCCCCATCACCTCGCCGATCCGATTCAGGTCGTCGATCGTCTCGAACAGGGGCGAGATCTGGATCTTGCAGAACCAGCCCTGGCGATCATTGCCGGCGAGTCCGGCAAGCCGTGCCAACAGCATGACCTCCATCACATGACTGGCGTAATGGGTCATGGAGATGACGTACTGGCCGAACAAGTTCTCGCTGATCTCGGCGCGCATGCGCGCCATCACCTCGAAGACCTCCAGGGTCTCGCGGGTCTCCGGGGTCAAGGTCGCCTTGTCGATCACGAAGGGGTGCGGATGGGCGATGGCCTCCGCCAAGGCCATCAGGCGCTGCTCCTCGTCGAAGGCCTGATAGTAGGGAGCGCCGGCTTGGCGCGCGAACAGCTCGGTCACGGCCTGGGTGTGGCGAATCGATTCCTGACGGATGTCGAGATGAACCAGGTGAAAGCCGAAGGTCTCGGCGAGCCGGATGAGATCCTGCAAGGGGCCGGCGGCGGCATTGGCATCGCCGTGGTGGTGCAGCGAGTCGCGAATCAGATAGAGGTCGCCGAGAAAGCCGCGCTCGCTCGGGTAACCGTCCGGTTGGCTCGGATCGTACCGTCCCGCCATGCGCGAGCGGATACGCTCGAGATTCGCGCTCAGACGGTGATCCATCATCGCCAGCTTGCGCCGATAGGGCTCGTGGACGTAGCGACGCAGGCTCTGGCCCATCGTGTCGACCCAATAGTCCTCGTCGGAATCGAGGCTGTCCAAGAGGGCCGGCGACGGCTGGCAGATGGAGCTGGCATGGCTGAGCATGCGGTGCAGCTTGCGGATGCGCTCGAGATATAGCTCCAGGACCAGCTCGCCGTGCATGCGAACGGCAAGCTCGGTGGTCTCGGGCTTCACAAAGGGGTTGCCGTCGCGGTCCCCGCCGATCCAGGAACCGAACCGGATGAAGCTCGGGACCTTGATCCCGCATTGCGAACCGTAGACCCGGCGCACCGCCTTCTCCAGAAAGCGATAGACCCGGGGGACGGCCTCGAAGAGCGACTCGCGGAAGAAGTAGAGCCCTTGCCGCACCTCGTCGGTGACCTGCGGCTTGTGGATTCGCACCTCGTCGGTCTTCCAAAGGATCTGGATCTGGGTGAGGATCTCTTGGAGGCGATCCTCCAACTCCTCGTCGTTGAGCTTGCTGCGGTGCAGATCCTGGCCGACCAGAAAGATCCGGCGGAAGGTCTCCAAGGTCGTCCGTCGCTTGGCCTCGGTGGGATGCGCGGTGAAGACCGGAAGATAGATCAGGTGCTCAAGCAGGCTCTGGAAGCTCTCCGGGCTCACCCCGTCGTCCTTGAGCCCGCGCGCCATATCGTCGAAGGAGCCGACCCAGAGCCGCTGACCGGCCGAGATCAGATCCATGCGGGCAAGATAGGCGTTGAGCTCCTCGGCGGTATTGACTAGGCCGAAATAGATGTTGAAGGCGCGGATAACCTCCGAAAGCGTCTGAGCGTCCAACCCCTCGATCCGCTTCATCAGCTTCTCGCGCAGCTCGGGGTCGTCGCCTTCGCGCAGCTGCATGAAGCCGTCGCGCAGACGCTCGACGATCACCAACACGCGCTTGCGGCTGTGCTCGCGCAGCACCTCGCCGAGCAGTGCCGTAAAGAGCTGGACGTCGCGCTCCAGCGCCTGGTCTTGTGGAACAGCGTTCATCGGGCGTTACTCTGTGCGGACAGCCGCCATACGGGCCGTCGCGAAAAGGGTGCGAATCGAGACTCGGATACTACCTTGCCGAAGCCCGACCGACAAAAGCCCGGCGTCTGTCGGGGATATCCTGTCGGGCATCCTCGGAGCTTCGCCACCCGCAACCCGACCGAACCTCTCCCGACTTGTCTACCGCCCGAGCTCGCAATAGTGCATCCCGCGCGGTGTCCGGCAAGTCGCAACGAGGCGTCGCAGTGATTCTACGACAAGGCGTTGCAACGCACTCGGGCGCCGCGCGTGGCGTGCTCCGGGGGTCGTAGCGGTCGACATCAACTCCCCGAGCAGTCGTCCACGACACGCAGACAGTGCACGCTGAAGAGCCCTTGCTCGTCGGTCCAGACCTCCTCGGCAGCGAAGCCGGCATCACCGGCGAGCCGATGGAAGGCGTCGATCCCGTACTTGTACGAATTTTCGGTATGAATCGTCTCCCCGGCACGAAAACCGAAGCGCACCCCTGCAACCTCGACCCGTTGCTCGATCCTGCTGACCAAATGCATCTCCACGCGACTGCGCTCGGTGTTGAAAAAGGCATGGTGGCTAAAGGCATCCAAGTCGAAGTCGCCTTCCAGCTCGCGATTGATCCGGCTCAAGAGGTTGAGGTTGAAGGCAGCGGTCACGCCTTGGGCATCATCGTAGGCCGCGTTCAGGATCGCCGGATCCTTCGGAAGGTCGACACCGATGAGGAGCCGCCCGCCGGTACCGAGCAGGCTCGCGACACGCCCGAG
The DNA here is from genome assembly GCF_041903745.1 of Thiocapsa sp. C2-2m. Lineage (NCBI taxonomy): Bacteria > Pseudomonadati > Pseudomonadota > Gammaproteobacteria > Chromatiales > Chromatiaceae > Thiocapsa > Thiocapsa sp. C2-2m. Next base: position 30,553 of record NZ_JBBWVD010000008.1, read on the forward strand.
GAGAAGGCGCGCCTCGTCGGGATCAAAGTTGCCGATACTCGAACCCGGAAAGAACGCGGCCAGATCGGTCCAGTCCGGCTCCAAAGGGAGCCTAAAGGGGGCCGAGTAGTCCGCGCAGGCGGCGCGGATCGACAGACCCGGGAAGCGCTCGGCCAGGGCATGGGCAGACTCCAGCAGATGCTCTTTGGAGATATCCACGGGCATGTAGACGCTGGGCTGCAGCGCGGCGAGCAGGGTTTGAATCTTCAGACTGCTCCCGCTTCCGAGCTCGATCAGAACGTTGTCCCGCCCGAGCAGGTCGGCCATCGCGGAGCCATATTCGCGCAGGATTCCGATCTCGGTTCGTGCCGGGTAATACTCGGGCAGCTCGGTAATGGCGTCGAAGAGCTGCGAGCCGCGCTGGTCGTAGAAGAGCTTCGGCGACAGACACTTGGCCGGACGTCCCAACCCTTCCAAGACCTCGGCGCGCACGTCCGCCGGGGTCGGTCGGTAGTCGAAGAACCGAATCGAGCCCGGAGTCTGCAGCGATCGGCGTGCGTTCACCGCCTCCCGGTCTGTCGTCTCCTGCGGAAACAGCTCTGTCTCGGAGCGTTGCAAGGCGCTGAATTGGGTCATGGTGTCGTCTCCGCGAGTCGAAATCCCTTGAACTGCCAGCGCTCTTGGGGATAGAAAAAGTTGCGATAGGTCGCCCGTAGGTGATCCTGCGAGCTGGCACAGGATCCGCCGCGGAGCACCATCTGATTGCACATGAACTTGCCGTTGTACTCACCGAGCGCACCGGCCGCCGCCCGATAACCCGGGTAGGGCAGATAGGCGGACGCCGTCCACTCCCAGACATCGCCGAAGAGTTGCCTGAGCCCGCCCGCTTGATCCTCGACGCCGCGCGCGGCAGGGCGTGGATGGAGATATCCTTCGCCGACGAAGTTGCCTTTGGCGAACACACCTTCCGCGGCATGCTCCCACTCGGCCTCGGTCGGCAGCCGCTTGCCGGCCCAGGTCGCGAAGGCGTCGGCCTCGAAGTAGCTGACGTGACAGACCGGCTCGGCCGGATTCAGCGGGCGCATCCCGCCGAGCGTCATGATCTGCCAGTCCCCGTCGATCTCTTCCCAGTAGAGCGGGGATTGCCAGCCCTCCTTGCGGACCGTCGCCCAGCCGTCGGATAACCAAAGGGCCGGATCGCGATAGCCTCCGTCGTCGATGAACCGTCGAAATTCGCCGTTGGTCACGGGGCGATCGGCAAGGGCATAGGGCGCGAGAAAGGTCCGATGGCGGGGGCCTTCGTTGTCGTAGGCGAAACCCTGCGAACCCGTGCCGATCTCGACCAGCCCCCCCTCGAAACCAACCCAATACAGCGGATCCGGATCAACCGGCGGGGCGTGCGGCAGATCCTCCCGGTAGGCGGGCCGCAATGGGTTGTAGGCAAAGTTTTGCTTGATGTCGGTCACCAGGAGCTCTTGGTGCTGCTGCTCGTGATGCAGACCGATGTGCAGACGTTGGGCGACGGTCGGCCAATCGGCCGACGCACACTCGTCGATGAGTCTGAGCATCGCCTCGTCGACATGATGCCGGTAGTCGTAGACCTCTGCGACCGTCGGCCGGGACAGGAGTCCCCGCTCGGGTCTCGGCCAGAAGCCCGTTCCGGTCTGCTCGTAGTAGCTGTTGAAGAGATACTCGAAACGCGGGTGGAAGACCCGGTAGCCGGGCAGGAATGGCCTCAGCAGGAAGGTCTCGTAGAACCAGGAGACATGGGCCAGGTGCCACTTCGGCGGGCTCGTCTCGATTCGAGTCTGGAGCATGTAATCTTCGATCGCGAGCGGCTTGCACAGCTGTTCGGTCAGGGCGCGGACGCGCCTAAAGTCGCGCGATAGATCCGCACGCACAGCAGCGTCCTGGTAGGCACCAGCGGGTTGAAGGGACATCTGAGTCTCGCTCTCGGTTGTTGACGGATCGGGTTCCATAGACACGTGCAGCCGAAACGGCGACTTCTCGGGGCTCGGATGTCATCCGAACGGCTCGATGCCTCACCGCCGAGCCCGAGGAACCGTGGACGCGTCACGCAACCTCGGGAAAACCGCGACCATCGATCACCGGCTCGCTCGCAATGGTGCGTCCAGGTCGCAGGATTTCCAGCATCGGGACAAAGATCGGCGGATGCCGATACCAACGATGCGCTTAAGCCCGCACGACGCGGACCTGCCGCCCTGCCGGGCTCGGCAGCACCTTGGCGAGGGTCCGCTCGGCGATCGGCGGCTGGCCTGCGCTCGGTATATCATGCCGACGACCGAGATCGGCACGCCTCCGATCATGTTTGCTATCGGCTCGGATCCGGCCTCGACGATCGGACCGCCCCGCAGGATCCCGGCGGCAAAGATTCTCCGGGTTGAGTGCGCACCCGTCTAGGGAAGTGCGACCGACACCCCATCTAGCTCTCTGACGTCGCATTCGATCAACCGCATCGCCGGAACCTCCCGCGGGTTCGGGCGCTGGAGCAGCCGATGACCCGCACCCCGTTTTTTCCGAAATTCTCCGACTTACCCGCCGAGATCCCGATCTTCCCGTTGCCCGGCGCCGTGGTCTTGCCGGGAGTGCAGTTACCGCTCAACATCTTCGAGCCACGTTATGTCAAGATGGTGACGGATGCATTGGCATCGAATCACCTCATCGGCATGATTCAGCCCACCAGCGAGACCATGAACGAGGAGGTGCCGGAGATCCACCGAATCGGTTGCGCCGGTCGAATCACCTCCTACAGCGAGACGACCGACGGCAGAATCGTCCTGGTACTAACCGGGGTGTGCCGCTTCCAAGTGATCAGCGAGATCGCCGAAGAACACGGCTATCGGCAGGTTCGCGCGGACTGGGAGCGGTTCGCGGCAGACTATCAGGAGAGCGACTCCCCGATCGCGGATCGCAAGGGCTTTTTGACCTCGCTGAAGGCCTACTGCGCTTTGCGCGGCGTAGAGGTCCCTTGGGACGATGTCGAGCAGATGGCCGACAAGGACCTGACGAATCTTTTGTGCGCCCATCTCCCGCTAAGCCCGGAGGACAAACAGGCCTTGATCGAGACCCTCCCGACGGGTGACCGCGCCGCGCTGATGCGCGGACTTCTCGATATGGCCGCGGCAGCGAGCATGGATACTGCCGAGCACCGCCACTGAACCGCGCCCAATCGGGGGTATTCACCGTCGGGAGTCGGCGCGGTCATGTCTCCGCAAACGGCCCTCTGGTGTCGCGTTTCAGAGCGTCGGAAGACGATCTAACCACAGTGGCGAGGGATTCGGGGCCGTTCCCTAGGTAGGCGCCGACGACGAGAGGCAGGGCTCCGATGAGAACGGGGTTGAAAAACCCTGATCGGAGCTTAGTTCGCAGGGTTGGCGAGTCGTTAACGATCAAGGGGCAAAACTCATGGCAGTAACACTGACCGAAGCCGCGGCAAAACACGTCGCCGGCATGCTCAGCAAGCGGGGACACGGCGTTGGACTGCGCGTCGGCACACGCAAGAGTGGCTGTACCGGCTTCGCTTACGATGTCGACTACGCGGATGCAGTGGATCCGGCCGATCGGATCTTCGAGAGCCACGGCGTGAAGGTCGTCGTCGACGTGGAGAGTCTCGGCCGCATCGACGGTATGGTGATTGATTTCGTGCGCTCCAGCCTGCTCAACCAGGGCTTCGAGTTCCGCAACCCTAAGGTCAAGGATACCTGCGGTTGCGGCGAGTCCTTCAGCGTCTGAATCGCGTCCGGAGCGTCATGGCGAGTTCTGGCGTCGACTCGCATCAGCAAGCTTCAAACTGCGCAGGAGTCGACGCGATTCAGGATTTTGCGGGTTGCGAGATCTAAGGATATCAACGGTGCCGTGCGGTCGATGCGTTACGCACCGCCGACGTCTAGCTGCCTTTCGCGCTTGGTGCTTGGTTTTAACCTTCTTAGGCGATTTCCGCAAATCTCCATACCCGTAGGTTGTGCTGACGATAGGAAGCACAACTTGCGCCGACGGTTGGTTGTGCCTCGCACGGCTCGGCACAACCTACGCCCTTGGCATGAAGGTTTCCGGAGTTCGCCTCAGTCTCGACTCGGAGTGGTCCGCATTCATGCTCAACGACGAAATGACCGAGATCCTTGAAAACTTCGAGCTTCTCGGCGATTGGGACGAGCGCTATCAGTATCTGGTCGAGATCGGCGAGCGCATGGCGCCGATGCCGACCGAGGACAAGACCGACCGTAACCGGGTCATCGAGTGTATGAGTCTGGTCCACACTGCCGCGCACCCGAGCCCGGAGCAACCCGGACACCTGGTCTTCAGGGGCGATTGCGACACCGCAATTATCAAGGGTGTCGTTGCCCTGTTGGTCGGGCTCTTCACCGGAAAACGTCCCGATGAGATCGAGGCATTGGATGTCGAGGAACTGTTCGAGGCGCTCCGGCTCCAAGAGCACCTGAGCCCCAATCGGCACGTCGGCGTTTACGCCATCGTCAACAAGATGAAGGGTCAGGCTAGGTCTGCGACCTGCTGAGATCCGAGCACCATTCGCTTGATTGCCCTTTAGATACGCCGCCGGGGCTCGTCGCGTCTCGGCGGCACCTGTCCTCTACGTGTGACGTCGGATCCCGCACGAGTCGCCGTGCGGCGCGCCGGCATGGGGCAATAAGCCGCTGAGCATGCGCCCGCCCGACAACATGGATTTCGATGCATGCCATCTTCAACACGCCTCGCCCGTACGCTCGCCTTTTTCCCCTTCGTTATCATCGCGAGCCTATCGGCGCCGAGTCCTGCCTCTGCCGTCGCCGTCCTGGTTGCGGACGTCCGATCGATGCCGTTGACCGAACGGGTCGAAGCCCTCGGGACTCTGAAGGCGAACGAATCGGTCAACATCACCGCGAACGTCACCGAGACCATCTCGGCGATCCATTTCGACGACGGCCAACGGGTCGACGAGGGCGACATCCTGGTCGAGCTCACCAGCGTCGAGCAGCATGCATTGCTCGACGAGGCGCAGGTCCGGGTCGACGAGGCCGAGCGGCAGTACGATCGGGTCAAGACACTGGTTGCCCAGCGTGCGGCATCCGAGTCGCTCCTCGACGAGCGCAAGCGTGACCTCGACACGGCCCGTGCCGTCTTGGTGGCCATCGAATCGCGCCTATCCGACCGCCTCATCAAGGCGCCGTTCGACGGCGTGCTGGGTCTGCGCAACGTCAGCCGCGGCACCCTGGTCGAGCCCGCCGATACCATCACGACACTCGACGACGACAGCTTCATGAAGGTGGACTTCACTGTCCCGAGCGTCTTCATGAACGATCTTAAACCGGGGCTGCGGATCGAGGCGCGCGCACGTGCTTACGGCGATCGGGTTTTCGAAGGGGTGGTGCGGGGCGTCGACAGTCGCGTCGACCCGGTCACCCGATCTATTCAGGTCCGGGCACTCATCCCCAACCCGGAACGCACGCTCAAGCCCGGGCTGCTGATGCAAGTCGAGCTGCTGGTGGATCCGCGCGACGGATTGGTCGTCCCGGAGGCCGCGATCCTTCACCAGGGTCAGGATCACTTCGTTCAGGTCATCGTGGAGGGTGACGAGGGTCTGACCTCCGAGCGGCGTCAGGTCCGGATCGGGACACGCAAGCCGGGGCTGGTCGAGGTGCGCGAGGGGCTGGCTGAAGGCGATCGCGTGATCGTGCACGGTCACCTCAAGGCTCGGCCGGGGCAGCCGATCGAGATCCCGAGCGCGGACGACAACCCGATCGAGCCAACCGCGGCGAAGGAGCCGGCCGCATGATCCTGTCGGATATCTCGGTTACCCGCCCTGTCCTCGCCACCGTCCTGTCGCTCCTGCTGGTCGCCTTTGGGCTGGTCGCCTTCGATCGATTGCCGCTGCGCGAGTATCCGGACATCGACCCGCCGGTCGTCTCGATCGAGACCGTCTATCCGGGCGCCGCGGCCAACGTCGTCGAGACGCGGATCACGCAGCTCATCGAGGACCGCATCGCCGGGGTCGAGGGTATCCGCACAGTCGAATCCGTCAGCGAGGACGGACGCTCGGCGATCACGATCCAGTTCAACATCGACCGCGACATCGACGGGGCCGCCAACGATATCCGCGATCGCGTCTCGGCCGTGCTCGATCAGCTCCCGGCAGAGGCGGAGCCGCCCAACATCCGCAAGGTCGACAGCAACGAAGACGTCATCATGTGGCTGAATCTGGTCAGCGACCGCATGAGCGTCCCGGAGCTGACCGACTATGCCTCGCGCTATCTGGTCGATCGCTTCTCGGTCATCGACGGCGTGGCGCGCATCCAGGTCGGCGGCAGTCAGGTCTATGCAATGCGCGTCTGGCTCGACCGCAACGAACTGGCCGCGCGCGGCTTGACGGTCTCGGATGTCGAGGCCGCACTGCGCGCCGAGAACCTGGAGCTCCCGGCCGGCAGCATCGAATCGGTCGACCGCCAGTTCAGCGTGCGCATGAACCGCACCTTCTATGGCCCGGATGATTTTTCCCGTCTCGTACTTGCGCGCGGGAGCGACGACCATCTAGTGCGCCTCGGCGATGTGGCACGGGTGGAGCGCGGCACCGAGGAGAACCGCACCTTCTTCCGGGGCAACGGCGTGCCCATGGTCGGGATCGGCGTGGTCAAGCAATCGACCGCGAATACCGTTGCCGTGGCGGACGCGGCCAAGGCGGAGGCCGCCCGGATCAACGCCAACCTGCCCGAAGGCATGGAGATCAAACAAAGCTTCGACTCCTCGGTGTTCGTCAAGGACGCCATCAAGGAGGTCTACAAGACACTCGCGATCGCCATCGGCTTGGTCATCCTGATCATCTTCCTGTTCCTGGGCAGCGTACGCGCGATGCTGGTGCCGGCCGTGACCGTCCCGGTGTCGATCGTGGCGACCTTCACTGTCCTGCTCGGACTCGGTTTCTCCGTCAACATCCTGACCCTGCTGGCGCTGGTCCTGGCGATCGGCCTGGTCGTGGACGACGCCATCGTGGTGCTTGAGAACATCCATCGCCGGATGGAGCAATACGGCGAGACGCGGCTCGTCGCCGCCTATCGCGGGACCCGTCAGGTCGCCTTCGCCGTCGTGGCCACCACCATCGTCTTGATCTCGGTCTTCGTACCCATCGCCTTTCTGCAGGGCGATGTCGGGCGACTCTTCGCGGAGTTCGCACTCACCATGGCCGCGGCGGTGGCCTTCTCGTCCTTCGTCGCCCTGTCGCTGTCGCCGATGCTCGCCTCGCAGATCCTGCCCCAATCGCACCGGCGCGCATCCCTGACCCACGGGGTCGACTGGGTCTTTCAATGGGTGCGGCGCGGCTACGGCACGCTGCTGCGGTTCCTGCTGCGTCAGCCCTGGATCGTCGTGCTGTCCTTCATCGGCACACTCGGCGCAGCCGTCTGGCTGTTCGAGCAGATCCCGCAGGAATATGCGCCGAAAGAGGATCGCGGTGCCTTCTTTGTCCTGATCAACGGCCCCGAAGGCGCGTCTTATCAGTACATGAGCGACTACATGGACGAGATCGAGCGCCGCCTCATGCCCTACACCGAATCCGGCGAGGCGATCCGGCTGCTGGTGCGTGCGCCCCGCACCTTCTCCAATACCGCGCTCTTCAACACCGGCATGGCGGTGATGGTGCTGAACGAGTTCGGCAAGCGCCGCTCCGGCTGGATCATCATGGACGAGGTGCGTGCGAAGCTCGCCGACCTGCCCGGCGTCACCGCCTTTCCGGTGATGCGTCAGGGATTCGGCGCACGCATCCAGAAACCGGTGCAGTTCGTGATCGGCGGCGGAACCTACGAGGAGCTCGCGCAGTGGCGGGATCTGCTCCTCGCGGCGATCGAGAAGGACAACCCCGGCCTGATCGGCATCGATTGGGACTACAAGGAGACCAAACCGCAGCTCAAGGTCGAGATCGACTACGATCGTGCGGCCGATCTCGGGGTGACGATCGGCGACATCGGACGCACGCTCGAGACCATGCTCGGTTCGAGCAAGGTGACGACCTACTTGGAGGCCGGGGAGGAATACGACGTCATCCTCGAAGGCGAGCGCGACGCGCAGCGCACGCCGGGGAGCCTGGAAAACCTCTATGTGCGCTCGGACCGCAGCGGCGAGCTGATCCCCCTGTCCAACCTGGTCAGCGTGATCGAGTCGGCCGACTCACAAAGCCTGAACCGCTACAACCGGCTGCGTGCCATCACCATCGAGGCAAACCTGGAGTCCGGACTGTCCCTCGGCGATGCGCTGAGCGATCTGGAGGCCAAGGTCACCGAGCACCTGCCCGAACAGGCCCAGATCGACTTCAAGGGACAGAGCCGCGACTTCCGGACCAGCAACCAAGACATCCTCTTCGTCTTCGTTCTGGGCCTGCTCGTGGTGTTCCTAGTACTGGCGGCGCAGTTCGAGAGCTGGATACATCCGCTCGTCATCATGCTGACGGTCCCGCTGGCCATGGCGGGTGCGCTGCTTGCCCTCTGGCTGAGCGGACAAACACTCAACATCTACAGCCAGATCGGGCTGATCATGCTGGTCGGACTTGCGGCCAAGAACGGCATCCTGATCGTGGAATTCGCCAACCAGCTGCGCGACCAGGGCAAGGCGTTCCGCGAGGCGCTGCTCGAAGCGGCCGACGTGCGTCTGCGTCCGATCGTCATGACCGGCATCACCACGGCTGCCGGCTCGCTGCCGCTGCTGCTCTCGAGCGGTGCGGGCGCCGAGACCCGCACCGTCATCGGCACCGTCATCCTTGCGGGTGTCCTCGCGGCCACGCTTTTTACCCTGTTTGTCGTCCCGGTCGCCTACGACCTGCTCGCCCGCCACACCGGATCCCCCAATGACGTGAAACGACGGCTGGAACGCGAAATGGAGGCATCATGAGACCGACCGAGCCGCTCATCGGCAACACAATGCGGGCGAACCGAAAACGATTGCGATAGGACGGATCAGCCGGCAACCTCGATCAACGCCCGGACCGGGCCAAAGCTGCGTCTATGCTCCGGACAGGGCCCGAGTCGGCGCAGTGCCTCGATGTGGACACGGGTGGGATAGCCTTTGTGCCCGGCAAAACCGTAGCCGGGAAAGGCGTGGTCCAGTTCGCACATGAGCCGATCCCGGGCAACCTTGGCGAGGATCGACGCAGCGCCGATCGAGGGGACCAAGCCGTCACCGCCGATCACGGCACGAGCCTCGCAACCGACGTCGGGGCAGCGGTTACCGTCGACCAGAACACGTCGGGGTCGGATCGACAAGGCCGCGACCGCACGCTGCATTGCCAGCATGGACGCCTGGAGGATATTGATCCGGTCGATCTCCTCCGCGCTGGCCCAAGCGACAGCCCAAGCCAGAGCGCGCTCGCGAATCTCCAGATCCAAGGCATCGCGCCGAGCAGGGGTCAGTTTTTTGGAATCGTCGAGGCCCGGGATCGGGCGAGCCGGATCCAAGATCACCGCCGCGGCGCTGACCGGCCCGGCAAGTGGCCCCCTCCCCGCCTCGTCGACTCCCGCAACCCATAAAACCGCGTCCGGTGTGATCAACGACGTTTGCCTCATATCCGCATTCTCAAGGCCATCAAATGCCTTTTACTCGACGCGGTTTTAGTGAGAAAAACCAAAATAGTCTTGAATCGCATCCCCGCCGGGGCCGCTGGAACATTCAAGGGTGAATCCACGACACGACGGCACGGACTGTATCGGACGCGATTCAATCCCCGATCAATTCAAGGACTGCCTGGGCCGCGCTCGCGGCGGCATCCTTTCGCAACCGAATATGGATCCGCCGATACTCGGCCTGGATCTCGGCGACGCGCCCCGTATCATCCAGAAACGCCAGGACGGCCGGCGCCAATAAGTCGGCGCGACAGAGGTCTTGGATAAACTCGGGCGCCAACTCCCTCTCGGCCAGGAGGTTGGCCATGGCGATGTAGGGCACCTTGACCAGACCGAGCTGTTTGACCAGGTGATAGGAGATCGGATGGACGCGATAGGCGACGACCATCGGGCGTTTGGACAGGAGGGTCTCCAGGGTTGCCGTGCCCGATGCGGTCAGCACGACATCGGCCGCGGCTAGGACCTCGCGACTGCGCCCGTCGACCAGAGTGATCGGGAGATCGGGGGCAAGCCGTGCCAAGACTTGGCAGAAGTGCTCGCGCAACCGGGCGTTGACCAAGGGGACGACAAACCGCAGGTCCGGGCGGGCGGCAAAACAACGCGCGGCGGTCTCGATAAAGGGACCGGCCAGACGCTCGACCTCACCTATCCGACTGCCCGGCAGCAGGGCGACCAAGGATCCGGCCTGCGGCAGACCGAGGGCCCGTCGCGCACCGACCCGATCGCTCTCCACCGGGATCTCGTCTGCAAGCGGATGACCGACATAGCGTGCCGGCACGCCGTGCTCGCGCAGGAATGCCTCCTCGAACGGGAAGACGCTCAGCATGAGATCGACGGAGCGGCGGATCGACTTGACCCGACCCGGACGCCAGGCCCAGACGGTCGGACTGACCATGTGGACGGTGCGAATCCCTGCCCCGCGCAGTCGGCGCTCGAGACCGAGATTGAAGTCGGGCGCATCCACGCCGATAAAGACATCCGGGGGATTCTCGACGAAATAGCGGACCAGCTCGCGTCTGAGTCCGAGAAGCTCGCGCAGCTGTCCGAGAACCTCCATGAGCCCCATCACGGAGAGCCGTTCCATGGGGAAGAGGGTCTCGCAGCCCTCCTCCTGCATCCGCGGGCCGGCAACGCCGAAGAAGCGGACATCGGGGATCCGTTTGCGGATCTCGCGCGCCAAAGCGGCACCCAAGATGTCGCCCGACGCCTCGTTCGCGACGATCCCGATCCGCAACATCAGCGCACGATGCTGCGGCTGCTGTCGCCGATGAAGTCCGCCATGGCGGCGATCTCGGGAATCTCCGTGGACATCCGAGTCAACTCGGCGATCGCCTCGGCGAGCTTCAGATTTCCCATATAGAGCGTGCGATAGGCACGCTTGATCGCTTGAATGGCGAGGTCTGAAAACCCACGGCGCCGCAATCCCTCGGCGTTGATTCCCCGGGGCTCGGCCGGATGCCCGCCGACGGTCACGTAGGGAGGAACGTCCTTGCTCAGAACCGAACCCATGGCACAGAAACCGTGGGCGCCGATCCTGCAGAACTGGTGGACGATGGTAAAGCCGCCGAGGATAGCCCAGTCCTGGATCTCGACATGGCCGCCCAGAGAGGCGGCGTTGGCCATGATGACGTTGTCGCCGATTCGGCAGTCGTGTGCCACGTGGACATAGGCCATGAGGAGATTGTCGTTGCCGATCCGGGTCACACCCCGGTCTTGGACCGTGCCGCGATGGAGCGTCGTGAACTCGCGGATCTGGTTGCGATCGCCGATCTCGAGGCGCGTCGTCTCGCCGCCGTACTTCTTGTCCTGGGGGTCTTCACCGACACTCGCAAACTGAAAGATCCGATTGTCGCGCCCGATCCGGGTCGGACCCTTGATCACGGCATGGGGGCCGATCCGGCTCCCCGCACCGACCTCGACATCCGGACCGATGACGGCGAAGGGACCGACCTCCACATCGGAATCCAGAGCCGCCCCCGGGTCAACCAAGGCGGTCGGGTGAATCAAGCAGCAAAATCTCGGGCCGTACACATGATCTCGGCGCTGGCCACGAGGCGATCGTCCACGCGCGCCTCGCCGTCGAACTTCCAGATCCCCTGACGCACGGGTCCGAGCTTCACGTCCAGAATCAACTGATCGCCCGGCTCGACGGGGCGTTTGAATCGCGCCTTGTCGATACCGACGAAGTAATACAGCTTGTTGCCGACCTCGTCCGGGCGCGAGGCCATTGCCAACAAACCGGTCGCCTGCGCGAGCGCCTCGATGATCAGCACGCCGGGCATCACCGGGCGCACCGGGAAATGCCCCGTAAAGAAGGGCTCGTTGTATGAGACGTTCTTCAAGGCGAGCAGATAGTCGTTCACCTTGTAGTCGATGACCTTGTCGACCAATAGAAAAGGATACCGGTGCGGCAAGAGGCTCAATATCTTATGGATGTCCATTGTGCTCACAACGTCCTCCGAGCGGTCAAGACGCAAACCAGAATCCGTCGGCGTGGGATTCGATCCCTCCATGCTAGGTAGCCTCCCGCCCAATTGTTTCGTTCATTGTATCGATACGTGTCTCTAGTTGTTTGATGCGTCGCGCAAGCTCGTCCAGACGCCTGAACCGAGCCACGTTGCGTCGCCAATCCGCGCTTGGCATGGCCGGAATCCCGCTGCTGTAGGAGCCGGGCTCCGAAACCGATCGGGTGACCATGGCCATTCCAGTAAAGTGGACGCCATCGCCGATCTCCAAATGACCCGCCATCCCGACGGCGCCCGCGATGGTGCAGTTTCGACCGATTCGGGTCGATCCCGAGATGCCGGTGTTCGCGGCCACCGCCGAATTCTCGCCGATCTCGACGTTGTGACCGATCTGGATATGGTTATCCAGCTTAACCCCGTCGCCGATCAGGGTATCGCCGATCGCACCGCGATCGACCGTCGTGTTGGCGCCGATCTCGACATCATCGCCCAGGATCGCACGCCCGACCTGCGGGATACGCACCCACCGATCGCCGTCGCGCGCGAAACCGAAGCCGTCCCGCCCGATCACGCTGCCTGGGTGCAGGAGTGCGCGTTTGCCGACGAGCGTGCCCGAGCAGAGCGTGACGCGCGCCACCAACCGACTCTCCTCGCCGATCCGGACCCCTTCGCCGAGGATACAACCGGGTCCGAGAAACACGCGTGGACCGACAACCACGCCGGCCTCCAGAACACAGGTCGGACCGACCCATGCCGTCGGGTCGACCCGTGCCGTCGGATCCAAGACGGCACTCCGATGGATGCCGCCGACGATCGCCGGTTGCGGGTATAGAATCCTGGCCGCCATCGCAAACGTCAGGTAAGGGTTGTCGCTCAGCAGGACCGGCACCCGACAAGCATCGGCGTCGGCGTCCGAGAGAATCACGCAGCCCGCCCGAGTGTGTTCGAGATGGCGTCGGAAACGCCCATCGCCGAGGAAGCTGAGGCCGGTTGAGTCGGCCGACATCAGCGACGCGATACGGCAGACGCGCGCATCGCGGTCGCCCCGCAATGGAGCAGCCAAACGGTCCGCCAATTCGCCGAGCGAGATCTCCAAGGCGTCACCAACCGCGCCGAATTGGTGCCGACGGAATCGTCACTTGTCGCCAAACTCCTGTTTAAGTCGCTCGATGACTTGCGCCGAGATATCGATGCGTGGACTGAAGTAAACCAGCCCTTCACTGATGACGAGATCGATCTTCTCCTCCTTGGCGACCTCGACGATCACCTCGCGAACCTGCAGGGCGAGCTTGGTGCGAAGCTCGTTCTGACGCAACGCGAAGTCTTCCTGAAATTCGTCTCTCGCATACTTGAGCTTCCGGGTTCGACTTCGAATATCGTTCTGCAGGCGCTGAATCTCGCTCTCGCTCATCAAGGCACCTTCGCGCTCCAAGCGGCCTTGCAGCGCAGAGATCTGCTCCTGCTGCTCGCGGAGAATACGCTCCCGGTCTTCGACTTCCCGCTGAAGTGCGGCCCGTGCGGCCTCGTACTGCGGCGACTGCTCGACGACAGTGTTGGGGTCGACGACTGCGATCCGGTAATCCGATGCGAGCACGAGGCTCGACACCGGGACCAACGCGATCGTCGACAACCAAAGAACAGCCAGCCTCACGCATTGACTCCTTTAGAAGGTCTGTCCGATACCGAACTGAAAGACTTGGGTCTCGTCGCCCTCTTCTTCGTTGAGCGGAGCCGCCAAACTGATCGAAAGGGCACCGATCGGCGACAGCCAGGTTGCCGAGAGGCCCGTCGAGTAACGTAGATCACCGATATCGAAACCGGTGGGCTCGATAAGATTCGAGCTATTGGTTTCCCAGACGTTGCCGAAGTCCAGGAAGGCGCCGAGACGCAAGGTCTTACTGAGCTGTGGTCCGCCCGGCGCCGGCACAAATAGCTCGAGGCTACCGGCCATCCTGAAGTTACCGCCGACCGGATCGTCATCGCCGATCTCGCGAGGGCCCAGTGAGTTGGCGACATACCCGCGCACGGACCGCGGTCCGCCCGCGTAAAAGTTCTCGAAGAACGGCAGCGACTTGGTCTCGCCGTAACCCTCGCCGTAGCCAACATCGCCGCTCAAGGACACCACGAACCGAGAGGTCAAGGGGACATAGACCTGCTCCTGATAGGTCAGCTTGTAATACTGGAGATCGCTGCCCGGAACCGTCAGGTCGGCCCTCAAGAGACGCAAACCGCCTTGAGTCGGGAAGATCGCCGTGTCGCGACTGTCGTTCGTGTAGCTGGCGGATAGAACGAAGTCGTTGAAGACGTTGCCGTTGTCTTCGACGAACTGTTGGGCCAACTCGGAGGTGTTGCCCGCGATGAAGTTCGTATACTGATACCGCACACCCAGTCCGGCCCGGCTGGTCTCGGAAATCGGCAGACCGAAGTTCATGCCGAGCACGCCGACATCGGTCGCGTAATCCGCACCGATCAGCTCGTCGAAATTTGTTTCGCGATAGGAAACGTTGAAGCCTCGACTGATCCCGTCGACTGTATAGAAGGGGTTGGTATAGGCAATCTGATAGAACTGGGTCGCTTCGCTCGTATTGACCCCGAACGACACGCGCTTACCGGTCCCGAGGAAGTTGTTCTGCGTCACGCTGGCGTTGAACAGGATACCCTGCGACTGGGAGTAACCAACGCCGGCCGAAAGATTACCGGCAGGCTTCTCCGTCACCGTCACATCCACATCGACTTGATCGGCAGAACCCGGCACGGCGGGCGTCTCGATGGTGACATCTTCGAAGTAGCCGAGACGCTGGAGTCGCTCACGCGACTTGCGGACCAGCTCGGCCGAGAACCAGGCCGATTCCAACTGACGCATCTCGCGCCGCAGCACCTCGTCGCGGGTTCGGGTATTGCCCTTCATGTTGACGCGGCGCACATAGACGCGCTGACCCGGGTCGACGAAGAAGGTGACCGAGACCTCACGGGCCTCCTCGTCGATCTCGGGTATGGTATTGACATTTGCGAAGGCGTAGCCGCGATCACCGAGCAGGTTCGAGATCCGCTCGGCGCTCTCGGTAGTCGCCCGGCGCGAGAAAAAGTCCCCGCGCCTGAGCTGAATCAAAGGGAATAGCTCCTCGGCCGGGATCGATGGCTCGCCCGCGAGCTTGATGTCGCTGATGCGGTAGGGCTCACCTTCGTCGACGGCGACGGTGATATAGATCTCTTTCTTGTCGGCGCTGATGGAGACTTGCGTCGACTTGATGTCGAACCGGATAAAGCCGCGGTCCAAATAGAAGGAACGCAGCGACTCCAAATCTCCGGCGAGTTTCTGTTTGGAATACTGGTCGTTCTTGGAATAGAACGAGGTCCAGCCGGTCGTGCCAAGCTCGAAGCGCTTAAGCAGCTCCTTTTCGGGGAATGCCTCGTTGCCGATGATGTTGATCTGCTTGATGCGAGCCGTCAGTCCCTCGGTGATCTCGATGCGAACCGCGACGCGGTTTCGCTCGAGCGGCGAGACAGTCGACTGAATCAGCACACCGTACTTGCCGCGCGAGAAATACTGCCTCTCAAGCTCCTGCTCGATACGATCGAGCACCGACCGATCGAAAACGCGTCCCTCCTTGAGCCCGATGTCGGCCAAGGCAGCCGTCAACGCCTTAGTGTCGATGTCGCGGTTGCCGGTAATGTCGATCGAGGCGATCGCCGGTCGCTCGCGGACCCAGAGAACGAGGACGTTGCCCTCGCGCTCGACGCGAACATCGTCGAAGAAGCCGGTTTGGTAGAGCGAGCGAATGATCCCGCCGGTGACGCCGTCTCCGACCGTATCTCCGACCTGCACCGGAAGATAGTTGAAGACGGTCCCTGGTGCGATCCGCTGCAGGCCCTCCACGCGGATGTCGGCGATCTGGAACACCTCGGCGGCGACCGGCATGTTGATCGCGAGCAGGAGGGTCATCAGAGCGAGCTGCCGACGTGCGCAGCTACGGAGCATCAGAGGTATCGCGCGCAAGACAGGTCCCCTCGATCAAGCCGAAGTCTGCGGCGCAGTCGGCGTTTCAGGGTCGCAAGTATAAGGGATTCGCCACGCCTAGCCCAATAGCCGAGCGAAATCCAAGTAGAAGGCCAGCGACATGAGGGCGGCCAGGAGAACCAGGCCGATCTTTTGGCCCTGCATCTGTGCCTCCTCGGAGAGCGGACTGCCTTTGACCCACTCGATGAAAAAATACAACAGATGCCCACCGTCGAGTATAGGCACCGGCAGGAGGTTCAGGATGCCGAGGCTGATACTCACGACTGCGAGGAATTTCACGAAAGATTCCAATCCATAGCTCGCGGTTCGCCCGGCTGTCTCGGCGATCGTGATGGGGCCACTGAGATTCTCCACCGATG
The DNA here is from genome assembly GCF_041903745.1 of Thiocapsa sp. C2-2m. Taxonomy (NCBI): domain Bacteria; kingdom Pseudomonadati; phylum Pseudomonadota; class Gammaproteobacteria; order Chromatiales; family Chromatiaceae; genus Thiocapsa; species Thiocapsa sp. C2-2m. The sequence continues at coordinate 46,991 of NZ_JBBWVD010000008.1, forward strand.
CCTGGCCGATCAACATGCGCCCGACAACCCGCAACGTCATCACGCTCATCTCGACGGTCTTGGAGACGGCCCGATCGAGTGATTCGACGGGACCATAGCGAACCTCGACGCTGTAGTCGTCCATCAGACCCTCCGGAACCAGCACACCGGCCCCGATCCGACCGATGGTGTTCCCCTCGACCTGCGTCGATCGCGGCGTAATGCTCAATGTAAGGCGCTCGCCGTCGGCGCGCTCGATTTCGACAGCCAAGGTCTTATCCGGGTGCTCCTGTACCAAGCCGACCCAGTCCTGCCAACCTTCGATCGAGCGGCCATCGGCAGATAAGATACGATCGCCGATCTGCAATCCTGAGTCCTCGGCCGCTTCGCCTGGGGCGAGCTCGCCGATCACGGCGGGCAAGGTCGGACGTTTGGGAGAAAGGCCCAGGCGTCCGAGGAGGTCAGGCTCTTCGGCGAGACTCCGTACCGCGTCAGAGGGGATCCAGCGGGTCATCTCGAAACCCGAGGCGTCGCGCACCTGAACAGCCAGCTCTCGCCCGTCGAGCGATTTGCCCACGAACGCGATCACGGCCGTCTCCCAACTTCCCGCCTCGCGGTCGCCGACCCGGATCAGCTCGTCGCCGGACTGAAAACCGGCCGCGGCAGCGATCGATTGGGGCTCGACGACGCCGACAATCGGTCTCAAGCCGGAGTCGCCGGACATAAAGATGGCCCAGTAGGCGAAGATCGCGAAAAGAAAGTTGAACAGAGGGCCGGCGACGACGATCGCGGAGCGCTTCCAAAGCGCTTGGCGGTTGAAGGCAAGATGCGCCTGTGCCGCCGGGACCTCCTCTTCGCGCTCGTCGAGCATCTTGACGTAGCCGCCGAGGGGGATGAGCGCGAGGACATATTCGGTCGCGTCGGGATGACGCTGAACCCGCAGCAAGGGCCGACCGAAACCGATCGAGAAGCGCAGCACCTTCACTCCGAGACGCCTGGCGACCCAAAAGTGCCCGAGCTCGTGGACGGCGATGAGGATCGCAAGGGCGACGACAAAGGAGCCGATCGTAAAGAGAATATCCATTTAAATCGCGTCCGGAGTGGCGAATGAGGAAGGAGTTGCGGGCAACGGCTCCGGCCATCAACGGCGATCGGAGTGACGCGATTTAAGCATTTAATTTTAAATGCTATTTAATCCGCGTCGGCATCGACATCCGTGGGTAGTGCGGGCAACACGTTGTTGCACGACCACTGAATGCCGATCCGGACGCGGTTTAAATCACCCGCGATCGGATCAGGTGTTCGGCGCGCTCGCGTGCACGCCGATCCACGTCCAAGAGGAACGCGAGATCCTGGCCGGCGACGTCCTCGTTCGGAAGGGACCCGAGGGTGTCCTCCACGACGGCGGCAATCCCGGGAAGATCGATCCGTCGGTCGAGAAAGGCGGCGACCGCGATTTCATTGGCCGCGTTCAGGATCGCCGGCGCGGTGCCGCCTTGACACGCAGCCTTGAAGGCCAGCCCGAGGCAGGGGAAGCGTGCAAGATCCGGCTCTTCGAAATTCAGCTGACCGACCTTGAAGAGATCCAGGGGCGCAACGCCGGCATCCAGGCGCACCGGCCAACCGAGCGCGTGGGCGATCGGGGTGCGCATATCAGGATTGCCGAGCTGGGCAAGTACGGAGCCATCCTGGTACTGCACCAAGGAGTGGATCACGCTCTGCGGGTGGACGACCACCTGGATGCGGTCGGTGTCGGTCCCGAACAGCCAACAGGCCTCGATGACCTCCAGGCCCTTGTTCATCATGGTGGCCGAGTCGACCGAGATCTTGCGGCCCATCGCCCAGGTGGGATGTGCACACGCCTGCTCGGGGGTCACGGACGCGAGTTGCTCGATCGGCCACTCGCGCAGCGGACCACCGGAGGCGGTCAACAGGATCCGCTCCACCCCAACCGAGGGCAACCCATCGCAGAAGTTCGGCGGCAAACATTGGAAGATGGCGTTGTGCTCGCTATCGATGGGCAGCAGCTCCGCGCCGCTCTCCTCCACGGCACGCATGAGCAAGGCGCCGGCCACCACCAAGGACTCCTTGTTGGCGAGCAGCAGACGCTTGCCAGCGCGGGCGGCGGCCAGCGTGGGCGGCAGACCCGCCGCACCGACGATCGCCGCCATCACGTAGTCCGTCTCCGGCATGGTCGCGACCTGCTCGAGGCCCTCGACACCCGAGAGGATCTCGGGGCGCCCCGGCATGTCCGAGAGCCGCTCAAGCAAACACCGCGCCGCCTCCTCCTCGACCATCACCGCGATCTGCGGACGGTGGCGCCGGCATTGCTCCGCCATGCGCTCGCTGTCGCGATGCGCGGTCAAGGCGACCGTGCGAAACTGCTCGGGATGACGCGCAACGACATCGAGGGTGCTTACGCCGACCGAGCCGGTCGAGCCAAGGACGGTTACGCCGATCACGTCGTCACTCCAATCAAGGTGATACCCAAGGCAAATACGGGTGCGGCTGCCGTCAGGCTGTCGATTCGGTCGAGCATACCACCGTGGCCCGGCAAGAGATGACTTGAGTCCTTCAGACCGCGGCGACGCTTGAGGAGACTCTCGTAGAGGTCCCCCACGATCGAGATCATGACCGACACGCAGCAAACCAGCAGGATCAGGAGGGTTTCCGTCGCACTTGCCGACAGGATCCACGCGAACGTCAGACCGCAGGCGCCCGCCCCGGCCATCGCCCCGTAGACGCCGACCCGCGTCTTGCCCGGACTCAGCACCGGCGCGAGCTTTGCTCGGCCACCACCCCAGGCACGGCCGACGAAATAGGCCATGGAATCGGCCGTCCACATCAGGAAGAGCAGGAAGAGGACGAACACCGGTCCCGTATTCGGGAGCCCGTGCAGATGGATCAGTGCCGCCCAAGGGCCCACAAGCACAAGGAGACCGGTTGCAAGCAAAGACCACTGCATGCCCTCGACCCTGGGAACCTCGCGCACCCGAGGCAAGACCACCGCCTGACCCGCCCACCAGACGGCACTGAGGCCGAAAAACCAAGGCTGACCCTGCGGCCAGATCCAGAGGATCGCCATCGCGGAGAGGATAGCAATCGAGTAGGTGATGCGCGGGATGGGCCGTGTCAACCCGGCCAAGGTGCACCATTCGACGGCCGCCAGCATCAAGACCCCGGCCACGACGAAGGCGAAGGCAGGCGTCGGCAGCCAAAGGACGGCAGCGATCACGAGCGGCACCAAGGACAGTGCCGTGATGGTCCGACGCTTCAGTGCGCTGGATGCCGGCAAGACGTCAACCCCGCCCATAGGCACTCATCGGGGCCTGCGTCTCGACCTGCTCGCCGGTCCGCCCGAAACGCCTTTGCCGACGCGCATAGTTCTCGAGCGCTCGACCATACGCGGCCGCGTCGAAGTCGGGCCACAGGAGGTCGGTGAAATAGAGCTCGGCATATGCGGACTGCCACAGCACGAAATTGCTCAGACGCTGCTCCCCGCCGGTGCGAATAAAGAAGTCCGGCTCCGGGAGATCGGGGAACGAGAGGCGGCTCGCGAGGGCATCCTCGTCGATCGCATCCGGATCGAGCGCCCCGCTCAGCGCATCCTCCACAAGCCGTCGGGCGGCCGTGGTAATGTCCCAGCGTCCGCCGTAATTGGCTGCCACTTGGAGATTGAGGGATCTGTTGCTTGCGGTCAGTTCTTCGGCCTCGGCGATCCGCCGTTGGAGCTTCTCCGGGAAGGCCCGGCGCTCGCCGATGATGCGCAGCCGAACGTCGTTCTCGTTCAGGCGTCGCACCTCACCGCGCAAGGCGCTCATGAAGAGCTCCATGAGGATGTTGACCTCCGAGCGCGGTCGCTGCCAATTCTCGCTGCTGAAGGCGAAGAGGGTCAGCGTTCCGACGCCGCGTCGGACGCTCTCCTCCACCACGGCGCGGACGCTTTTCACGCCCTCCCGATGACCTGCCGTGCGGGGACGATCGCGCTGCTTGGCCCAGCGGCCGTTGCCGTCCATGATAATGGCGACATGCCGCGGCACGGATGGGTCCGGATCGCTCATTCCGATTGCGGGCGATGCAATATCCACGGTGGTCGTAGTCGGGATCGCCCGCCCCGCCTCAGATCGACATCAAGTCCGCTTCTTTCTCCGCCAGGACCGCATCGACATCTTTAATGTACTGATCGGTCAGCTTCTGAACCAGCTCCTGACCGCGGTGCTCGTCGTCCTCGGAAATCATCTTGTCCTTCACGAGCTCCTTGAGGTCATGGTTGGCGTCGCGGCGAATGTTGCGCACGGCGACCCGCGCCTGCTCGGCCTCGTTGCGGGCGACCTTGATGAGGTCGCGTCGTCGCTCTTCGGTCAGCGCGGGCATGGGAACGCGAATGACGGTCCCCGCAGTGTTGGGGTTGAGCCCGAGATCCGATTGCATGATCGCCTTCTCGACCGCCTGCACCATGTTTCGCTCCCATGGCGTGACGGCAAGCGTTCGCGCGTCCTCCGCGCTCACGTTGGCGACCTGACGGATCGGCATCTCGGAACCGTAGTAGGAGACCATCACATGGTCCAATAGGGAGGGATGCGCCCGGCCGGTTCGGATCTTGGCCAGCTCGTGGCTCAGAGCTTCGACGCTCTTGGCCATACGCTCCGCAGCGTCCTTCTTGATGTCGTCGATCATGTCAGTTCCCGCTCACGACCAACGAGCCGATGTCTTCTCCACGGATCAGCCGTAAGAGCGCGCCGGGCTCGTTGATATTCATTACACGCAGTGGCATGCCATGGTCACGACACAGCACGATCGCCGTTGTGTCCATAACCTGCAGTCCTTCACGAAGCGCACGATCATAACTGATGCGGGGGTAGAAGGTCGCCCCCGGATCGATCATCGGGTCGGCCGAATAGATGCCGTCGACCTTGGTGGCCTTGATCAGCAGATCCGCACCGACCTCGATTGCACGCAGGCTCGCCGCAGAATCCGTCGTGAAAAACGGGTTGCCGGTCCCGGCGGCAAAGACGACGACGCGCCCCTTCTCGAGATGCCGCATGGCGCGTCGCCGGATGTAATCCTCGCAGACCTGATTGATTTTCAGAGCCGACATCACGCGCGCCGCGATACCCAGACGCTCAAGCGCATCCTGCATCGCCAACCCGTTCATGACGGTCGCGAGCATCCCCATCTGGTCGCCGGTAACGCGGTCCATCCCCTTGGCCGCAAGACCCGCTCCGCGGAAGATGTTCCCGCCACCGATGACCAGCGCCACCTGGACACCGACGGCGGCGAGATCGCGGATCTCGCCGGCAAAGCGATCAAGTACCTCCGGATCGATGCCGTAAGCCTCGGAGCCGACCAATGCCTCACCGCTGAGCTTGAGCAGGATGCGTCGATAAAGGGGCGCTGTCATGGCAGGATGACCTCGTCATGGGTTTGAGTCGGGAAAGGCCGCGCGGGATTCGCGCAGCCTTCGGGGCCCAGCGGTCCGGATGGGGCCCGTCGCGGCGATCGAATCGTGCAGGCTAGGTCGACCGAACCTGCGCCATGACCTCCTCGGCGAAGTTCTCGACCTTCTTCTCGATGCCCTCGCCGACTTCGACACGGGCAAAGCGGTGGACCTTCGCACCCGCCTGCTTCAGGAGTTTCTCCACCGAGGTGTCGGGATCCTTCACGAATGGCTGTCCGAGCAGGGTCACCTCTTCAAGATACTTTCGCACGCGCCCGTCGATGATCTTGTCGACGATCGCCTCGGGCTTGCCGCTGTCGAGCGCCTGGGCCTTGAAGATCTCGCGCTCTTTGGCAAGCGTCTCGGGCGGAACCTCGTCGGCCCCGAGACACAGCGGGTTGGTCGCTGCAATGTGCATGGCGATGTCGCGCCCGAGCGCCTCGTCGCCGCCGCTCATCTCGACCACGACGCCGATGCGTACACCGTGACGATAGCTGTAGAGAGTGCCTTCGGCATCGTCGAAGCGCACCAATCGACGCACCTGAACATTCTCGCCGATCTTCGTGATCAGGGCCTCGCGAGCCTGGTCGACGGTGGTCGCCGGGGCGTCGCGCAGGGCTGTTGCCGAGAGCGTCTCCGCGTCGGCCATATCGCCGGCGAGTGCCGTCTCTGCGGTTGACTGCGCAAAGCCGACAAAATTGGTGTCCTTCGCTACGAAATCGGTCTCGCAGTTGATCTCGACCAAGACGCCGCGTTTGCCGTCCTGCGCGGTCTCGATCATGACCACGCCTTCGGCGGCCGTGCGTCCGGATTTCTTCGCGGCCTTCGCCTGACCGGCCTTGCGCATCGCCTCGATCGCCGCTTCGATGTCCCCGTCGGACTCCACCAACGCCTTCTTGCACTCCATCATGCCGGCGCCGGTGCGCTCCCGGAGCTCTTTCACCAATGCCGCTGTAATCGCCATCGTTTGTTTCCTCGGTCCCTCGCGGGACGACTTCGGGTTGTACTTGGGTACGCCCGCACCCGGTTGCTCGGATGCGAACGGAGAAAGTAGACGCGCCCGGATCGGATTCGGATCGCGCCCGGGTCGCCGGAGCCGCTTTACTCGGCCACGGCCTCCGCGACGGCGCGCGGCGCCGAGACGCTCTCGACAGGTGCCTCGATAAAGGAATCACCACGACCGATCATGGCGGCAGCGGTGTTGCGGCCGTCGAGGATCGCATCCGCTGCGCCGCTGATATAGAGGCGCACGGCGCGGATCGCGTCGTCGTTGCCCGGAATCACGTAATCGACCTTGCTCGGATCGTTGTTTGTATCGACCACGCCCACCACCGGGATGCCGAGCTTATTGGCTTCGGTGACGGCGATCTTCTCGTGGCCCACATCGATCACGAACATGGCGTCCGGGAGGCCGTCCATTTCTTTGATCCCGCCGATGCTCTGCTCGAGCTTTGCACGTTCGCGCGCGAGACCCAGTGCTTCCTTCTTGTTGAAGCGCTCGATCGTCCCTTCCGCGAACATCGTCTCGAGCTCCTTGAGGCGCTTGACCGAGTGTCGGATGGTCTTGAAGTTGGTCAGCATGCCGCCGAGCCAGCGATGATTGACGAAGGGCATCCCGCAGCGCATGGCCTCTTCCTGAATCGACTCGCGTGCCGCACGCTTGGTGCCGACGAAGAGGATACGGCCGCCGTTGGCCGTCAGCGAACCCATGAAATTGACGGCCTCTTGATAGAGCGGCAGCGTCTTTTCCAGGTTCACGATATGGATTTTATTGCGTTGCCCAAAGATGAAGGCCCCCATCTTGGGGTTCCAGTAGCGGGTTTGGTGTCCGAAATGGACGCCCGCTTCCAACATCTGGCGCATGGTCACTTCGCTCAAAGTCTTGCTTCCTATGATCTGGGTTGGGCCTCCACGCATCCCAAACGGCAACCTATTTGCGAGGCACCCGGCCGGTTGTGTCGATGCGTGTGCGGACATTTTTCGACGCCCGCGGAGCGGGGCCGGTCTCGATTCGGCGATTCTCAGCCCGGATCGCCCGGGACTTAGGGCAGACTCGGGGCCGGGCTTGGGGCCGATTGCGCGCAGGATCTCGGCAGCTCTTCGGCTCGTCGAAAGCCCGACAGCAACCGATTTGCCGCAGCGCGCCGGGTTTTATACCATAGTGCGTTAATTATGAGCAATTACCTCAAGGTTTTCTGTGAGATCTGGACCTGATGTCGATTCAGCGACGCACGCCATGAGTGTGCCAATCAAGACCCCTGAGGCCATCGCCAAGATGCGCGTGGCGGGACGGCTGGCAGCCGACGTTCTCGACATGATCGCCCCCCACGTCGTCCCCGGCGCCACCACGGACGAGCTCGACCGCATTTGTCACGACTATATAACGCGCGTCCAACGGGCCATCCCGGCGCCCCTGAACTACCGCGGCTTTCCCCGTTCGATCTGCACCTCCGTCAACCATCAGGTCTGCCACGGGATTCCGGGGAACAAGCGCCTGAAGAAAGGCGATATCGTCAACATCGACATCACCGTCATCAAGGATGGCTATCACGGCGATACCAGCAAGATGTTCTTCGTGGGCGAGCCGAGCATCCTGGCCCGTCGTCTCGTCACCGTCACGCAACAGGCCATGCGTCTCGGCATCGCGAAGGTGCGCCCCGGCGCGACCTTGGGAGACATCGGCCACGCGATTCAGCAATTCGTCGAGGCACAAGGGTGCTCGGTCGTCCGCGAATATTGCGGGCACGGGATCGGTCAGGCCTTTCACGAAGAGCCGCAAGTTCTGCACTACGGCAAGGCCGGCGAGGGCTTAGTCCTGAAGGCGGGGATGTGCTTCACCGTCGAGCCAATGGTCAACGCCGGCAAGCGTTTCATCAAGCTGCTCCCGGACGGATGGACGGTCGTCACCAAGGATCGCAGTTTGTCGGCGCAATGGGAGCACACTGTCCTAGTTACCACGCAAGGCCATGAGATCCTGACCTTGCGCGCCGAGGAGCGCGCCGACGAAACCCCCGCCGAAGAGTACAAGGCGGAGCGCAACATCGTCGCCCGCCCATGAGCGCTGCACCGCGCCCCTCGCCGTGGGTGGCCACGGAGGCGACGACCGCCGACAATCCAACGGCACTGATCGCCGATTGGAAGGACCGTCTCAGGGCCGGGCGCGAACGACTCTTCGCGGACTTCGATCGGGGCACACCGGTGGCGAACCTGGTCCTCGGACGCAGTCTTCTCATCGACGACGTCCTGCGCGAGGTCTGGGACTACCACCTCGGCGAAACCGAGGACGCCGCCTTGGTCGCCGTCGGCGGATACGGTCGACGGGAGCTCCAGCCCGCCTCCGACATCGACATCCTAGTCATCGTCGAAGCCAATGCCGACGCGCATCTTGCAGCGCCCCTGGAAGGGCTCGTGACCTGTCTGTGGGACATCGGCCTAGAGGTCGGGCACAGCGTGCGAACCTCCGAGGAGTGTGCACGCGAGGCCGCGGACGACGTGACCGTCATGACGAACATGATGGAGGCGCGCCTGATTCGCGGCAGCAGCGCGCTGTGCCATCGGATGCGCGAGGTCGTCAGCCCCGAGCGGATGTGGGACAGCGAGCAATTCTTCGCCGCCAAGACCCGGGAGCAACGCACGCGTTGGCAGAAATACGGCGGCACCGCCTACAACCTCGAGCCCAACATCAAGGAGAACCCGGGCGGCTTGCGCGATATCCAGATGATCGGCTGGGTCGCCAAGCGCCACTTCAACGCAGAGACCTTGCATGAGCTGGTGGGTCACGGTTTCTTGACCGAATCCGAATACGGCACGCTGATCGACGGGCAAACACTGCTGTGGCGAATCCGCTTCGCGCTGCACCGCATCGCCGGGCGGCGCGAGGACCGCCTCCTGTTCGAGTATCAGCGGACCCTCGCCACCCAGTTCGGCTTCGAAGACGGGGCGAACAACCTCGCCGTCGAGCAGTTGATGCAGCAATACTATCGCACCGTCCAGGAGCTCAATCGGCTCAACGAGATGCTGCTTCAGTTGTTTCGCGAGGCGATTCTCCTGCATGACGACATCGGCCCCCCGGTACCGGTCAACAAGCGCTTCCAGTCTCGCAGCGGCTATCTCGAGGTAACCTCGGCGAGTGTTTTTCAGCGCTATCCGATCGCCCTCCTCGAGATCTTTCATGTCCTGCAGGTCCACACGCAGCTCGAAGGCGTACGTGCCAGTACCATCCGGCTGATCCGCGAGAACCGCCACCGCATCGACGATGACTTCCGAGCCGATCTACGCGCGCGCAGTCTCTTCATGGAGATCCTGCGTCACCCCGGCGGGCTCACCCATGCGATTCGACGCATGAACCGTTACGGCGTGCTGGCCGCCTACATCCCGGCGTTCGCCAACATCGTCGGACGTATGCAGTACGATCTGCTGCACGTCTACACGGTCGACGAGCACACGCTGTCGCTTCTGCGCAATCTGCGCCGCTTCACCGTCACCAAGCACGACGACGAGTTCCCGCTCTGCAGCGCGATCGCCAGGCGTATCCCCAAGCTTGAGCTCCTGTATCTCGCGGGTCTCTTTCACGACATCGCGAAGGGGCGCGGCGGAGACCATTCGCTGCTCGGCGCCGACGACGCCCGCACCTTCTGTCGGCTCCACGGTCTGCCCGAGTTCGACAGTCGGCTCGTCGGCTGGCTGGTGGAGAAACATCTGCTGATGTCGATGACGGCGCAACGCAAAGACATCAGCGATCCGGAGGTGATCCAGTCCTTCGCCGCCATCGTCGGCGACCCGACTCGCTTGGATTATCTTTATCTGTTGACGGTGGCGGATGCCCGAGCGACCAATCCCGAGCGTTGGAACAGTTGGAAAGACGCCCTGCTGCGCGAGCTGTATCACGGAACACGCCGCGCGCTGCTGCGCGGTCTCGAGAACCCCCAAGCCCAGGACGAGCTGATTCAGCAGAAGCAGACCGAGGCTCGGCGTCTGGTCGCGCGCTACGGCGGGGATCCCGCCGCCTGCAATCGGCTCTGGAACAGATTCAGCCTGGATCTATTCCTGCACAACTCCCCGGACGAGATCGCCTGGCAGACACGCCAGATCCTTGCGTGCGAGCCCGATCAACTGCCGCTCGTGGTCATTCGCCCGGTCACGGCGCGCGGGGGGACCGAGATCTTCATCTACACCGCCGACCGCGCAAACCTCTTCGGACGCATCACGGCGCTGCTGGATCAGGTCGGCCTCAGCATCATGGATGCTCGCATCATGACCACAGACGGCGGAATGGCGGTCAACACCTACCAGGTGTTGGACCAGGACGGCAGCCCGATCCACGACACCTTGAGGATGGAAGAGATTCGATCCTGCTTGGTTGCGGATCTCGCCGAGGATGCCGGGGAGGAGATCCAAGTTGCACGCTCCATGCCGAGACGCCATCGGTATTTTCCCACGGAGACGCGGGTGACCTTTTCCACCGACGAGCCAAACCGCCGCACCATCATGCGGCTCGCCACCCTGGATCGCCCCGGCCTGCTCGCGGAAGTCGGCGCGGTCTTCCAGGATTGCGGCATCCGCCTACAGAACGCCAAGATCGCGACGGTCGGTGCCGAGGTCGACGATGTCTTCTTCATCACCAACGGCGACGAAACCCCCATCACCTGCGAGACCGCCCTGTCCTGCCTGCGACGCGAGATCCACGATCGGCTGGAAGGCCATGGGACGCGCTGAGCCTCGCGATCGCGTCGGACTCGGCAGACCGACACACTTGAAGGCTCGCTTGAAGTGCGTGCGACTCGGCGCCGCTGTGCTGCTCGTCGGACTCCTGTCGATCCCCGCCGCCACCGCAGCCGACGAGAGCCTCGTCCTGCCCATCCAGCCGGTCAGCCAGACCTTCGGCGACCCGATTTCGGGGATCACGCCGACACCTTGGCTCGACGAGGTTCGCGCCCAACGACAGGCGTGGGAGGCCAGGCGGGAGGCGACGCGCAATGCCTACGAGGCGCGCCGGCGTGCCAACAATCCGAGGGCCGCCGCTCAGCAGGAGGCGTGGGAGGAGGATGTACGCCGTCGACGTGCCGACCGTCTCGAATTCATGGATCAGGAGCGCGAGCTCTTTCGCAGTCTCGGACCCGCTCAGCTTCCGCCGCCTTGGCCGTGGGTTACCGGGATGCCCACACTACCGGAGACCGGCAGCGGCGCGACGTCGCCCGACACCCCGGCCGACGAGCCGTCGATCTTTGCGCCGCCCGGCTGGGACAACCACTGGTATTTCAGGGGATTCTAAGGTCGCTCGGGGAGATGGCTCGGCGCCTCACCCGGTCTCGATCAACTCGAGCGCGTTGCCGTCCGGATCGCGACAGAATAGCGCCCGTCGCCCCGAGCGACTGAGGGTATAAGCGAGGCCGGCGGACTTGAGCCGCGCGGTCATTTCGTCCAAGCCGCTCACCCGCATCGCGAGATGTCGGTCCCGGCCGCCGTGCTCGGGACGGCCCGCCACCGGATCCGGGTTCGGCAGCTCGAGCAGGTGGATCTGCTGATCGCCCACCCAAAGCCAGGCCCCGGGGAAGGACAGATCCGGACGTTCCCGATCAAGCTCAAGACCAAGAATCCCGTGATAGAAGTCGAGCGCCCGCGCGGCATCGGCGACGATCAGACTGACGTGATGGATGGAGTGAATCAGCGGCATCGGATCCCCCTCGGCATGGAGCCGGCTTGGACGTTCGCCTATACTATACCGCCAACTCAGGATGACCCGATGAACTCGGATCTCGGGCGCTTGCAGCCCTACCCTTTCGAACGACTCGCCGCGCTGAAGCACGGGCTGGTTCCGCCGGCCGATCGCCACCACATCGCGCTTTCCATCGGGGAGCCGAAACATCCGACCCCGGCGCTCGTCACGGATGCGCTGATCGCGCACCTGCATCAGCTCGCCGTCTATCCGACGACGCGCGGCACCCCGGCCCTGCGCGAGACGATCGCGGCCTGGCTCTCGAAGCGATTCGAGCTCGGGACGGCCGGCTCGACGGGGCCGGGCAGACTCGGTATCGACCCGGCAACGCAGATCCTGCCGGTGAACGGCACCCGCGAGGCTCTCTTCGCCTTCGCGCAAGCCGTGATCGATCAATCGCAGGACGCGCTGGTCTTGATGCCCAACCCCTTTTACCAGATCTATGAGGGTGCGGCATTCCTCGCCGGCGCACAGCCGCGCTATCTCGCCTGCGAGGCGGCGAATGGCTTCGTCCCGGATTTCGAAGCGGTTGACGATGCGACCTGGCGGTCTTGCCGGTTGCTGTACATTTGCTCGCCCGGCAATCCGACCGGCGCCCTGCTCGATCAGGCGACCTATGCACGTCTCATCGAGCTCGCGCACCGGCACGACTTCGTCATCGCCTCGGATGAATGCTACTCCGAGCTCTATCTGGACGAATCCGACCCGCCGCTCGGGTTGCTCCAGGTCTCGGCCGCTATCGGCAACACCGCATTCAGTCGCTGCATCGTCTTCCATAGCCTCTCGAAGCGCTCCAACGCACCGGGTCTACGCTCGGGATTCGTTGCGGGCGATGCGGAGCTGATCCGCGGCTTCTTCGCCTACCGCACCTATCACGGCTGCGCCATGCCCCTGCCCCATCAACATGCCAGCATCGCGGCATGGAGCGACGAGGCCCATGTGCAAGAGAACCGCCGACTCTATCGCGAGAAGCTCGGCGCGGTCCTGGAGATCCTCGGGGACGCGCTTGGCCTAGCGCCGCCGAAGGCCGGCTTCTACCTTTGGCCACAGACACCGATCCCGGACACCGACTTCGCCGCACGCCTCTTCGCCGAGGAGAACCTGACGGTCCTGCCGGGCCGTTACCTCTCCCGTGTCGTCGACGGGGCCGACCCGGGGAGGAACCGCATCCGGCTTGCCCTGGTCCCGCCGCTGGACGAGTGCGTGGATGCCGCGTATCGGATTCGACGCTGCCTGGAGCGGCTCTGACGGCATCGTCTTCAATTTGAGCCTTTCGCGCCTTTGCGATTCACATTCACGAGACCTGCGTTTGCCGAGGTCTTCAACACGACAACAGAGAACACCCCATGAGCGACCAGCAATCCATCATTGAAGAGGCCTTCGAGCGACGCGCCGAGATCACCCCGCGCACGGTCGAGACCCGCGTGCGCGATGCCGTGCAGGACACCATCGAGCGGCTCGACCGCGGGGAGCTGCGGGTCGCCGAGAAGCGCGACGGCGACTGGGTCGTCCACGAATGGCTCAAGAAGGCGGTCCTGCTGTCGTTCCGGATCGAAGACAACAGCTTCATCAAGGGCGGTTTCACCAACTATTACGACAAGGTCGCCTCCAAGTTTGCCGACACCAACTCACGCGAGTTCCGCGACGGCGGGGTTCGGGTCGTGCCGCCGGCGACCGCGCGCAAAGGCGCCTACATCGCATCGAGCTGCGTGCTCATGCCCTCCTACGTCAACATCGGCGCCTATGTCGACTCGGGCACCATGGTCGACACCTGGGCGACCGTCGGCTCCTGTGCGCAGATCGGCAAGAACGTCCATCTCTCCGGCGGTGTCGGGATCGGCGGCGTACTCGAGCCGGTGCAGGCCGCACCGACCATCATCGAAGACAACTGCTTCATCGGTGCACGCTCCGAGGTCGTCGAAGGCGTGATCGTCGGCGAGGGTGCCGTGCTGTCGATGGGCGTCTACATCGGTCAAAGCACCAAGATCTACAACCGCGAGACCGGGGAGATCCTCTACGGCCGCGTCCCGCCCGGCGCCGTGGTCGTCCCCGGCAGTCTCCCGGCCAAGGACGGAAGTCACAGCCTCTATTGCGCGGTCATCATCAAACAGGTCGACGAGAAGACCCGCGGAAAGGTCGGTCTCAACGAGCTGCTTCGGGATATCTAAACCGCGTCCAGAGCGAGATGCGTCGTTTTCATTGTTCGTTTAGCTTCGGAGATATCCTTGATCCCAGTGAGACGCGGTTTAGAATTTAAGATGTTTAATCCTTTAAACCGCGCCGGCTCCGACAGTCGTCGGAGCCGGCGCGGCCAAGCCATCCACCAAATGACGCATACCGCACCGGGCGCGGTTTAAAGACGTGGTCGAGCTCTACGGGATTCCCAACTGCGACACCATGAAGAAGGCCCGCGTCTGGCTGGACGCGCATGGCGTCGACTATCGGTTCCACGATTACAAACGCGAAGGGATCGACGAGACCCGCTTGCGCAGCTGGGTCGAGGAGCTAGGCTGGGAGACGCTCGTGAACCGTCGGGGCACGATCTGGCGCAAGCTGCCCGAGGACGTGCGCGAGGGTATGGATACAGAGGCCGCGATCCGGGTCATGCGGGAGACCCCGTCGATCATTCGTCGACCCTTGCTCGACACGGGCGAAGTTCGACACGCGGGTTTCTCGGAAACCGATTACGAGAGGCTACTCGGCTGATGTCGATGTCCCCGACACTGAAGCTGGCGGGCGAGCTGATCCGCCGCCCTTCCGTCACACCCGACGACGCGGGCTGCCAGGCCCTCATGGCCGAGCGGCTGGCCGCGATCGGTTTTCGGATCGAGGAGATGCCTTTCGGGGAGGTCGCCAACCTTTGGGCCAGACGCGGCGATGACGGCCCGCTCTTTTGCTTCGCCGGTCACACGGACGTGGTTCCGACCGGCCCGATCGAGCAGTGGACCTCGGCCCCCTTCGAGCCGACCATCCGCGACGGCCGTCTGTTCGGGCGCGGCGCCTGCGACATGAAGGGCTCGCTCGCGGCCATGATCACCGCAGTGGAAGCGTTCGTCGGCGATCATCCGGACCATCGCGGATCCATCGCCTTCCTCATCACAAGCGACGAGGAAGGGCCGTCCGTGGACGGGACCCGCCGTGTCGTGGAGCGTTTGGAGCAGCGCGGCGAGAAGATCGACTATGCCTTGGTCGGCGAACCCTCGGCGCGCGAGCGCCTCGGCGACACCATCAAGAACGGTCGACGCGGGAGTCTGAACGGCGTCCTGCGGGTGCAGGGCAAACAAGGCCACGTCGCCTATCCGCACCTGGCCAAGAACCCTTTCCACGCCTGCGTCGACACCTTGGCCGCACTCTGCGCCGAGGTCTGGGATCAGGGCAACGATCACTTCCCGCCCACCAGCTTTCAGATCGCCAACCTGAACATGGGAACGGGCGCGGAGAACGTGATCCCGGGGCAGCTCGAGGCCCAGTTCAACCTCCGCTTCTCCACCGAGTTGGACCCGGAAACCATCCAGGCGCGCGTGCGCTCGATCCTCGACGCCGGTGATTTCGACTACGCGCTTGAGTGGCGGCTCTCGGGAAACCCCTTCCTGACACCGGCCGGCGAGCTGGTTGCCGCCAGCCGCGCGTCGATCGCCGCGGTCACCGGCATCCAGACCCAGCTCTCGACGAGCGGCGGCACCTCCGACGGGCGCTTCATCGGACCCACCGGCGCTCAGGTTGTCGAGCTGGGGCCGGTCAACACCACCATCCATCAGGTCAACGAATGCGTCGGAGTCGCGGAGCTCGACGAGCTCTCCGGCATCTACGGCGGCATCCTCGAACGTCTCTTGGCTCCGGAGTGAACCGCGTCCGGAGTGTCATGAAGTCTTTCGGGTAGGCGGCATCGCAGAGGTCGGCAATCCGGACTTAGTGACGATTCAGAAACAAGGTGAACGCCTAGATGAACGCGTAGGATGGGTAGAGCGTCAGCGAAACCCATCCTCCAAACCGCCGCGTTGCCGGGTTTCGGTCTGATGCGCTTGGCGCGGGCTGGATGGGTTTCGCTTCGCTCTACCCATCCTACGTGTTTCGGTTGTTTTAGAATCGTTCCTTATACACTCACTGCTGCAATCAGCGACGTGAGCGGGTTTATGTGCAGCCCCGGCCATCCCCGGTCACGTCGTTTTGTTTTTCGCTGTTTCCTTATCCCGCTCGGATCAACCGGAGACCGACATGCCCTACGTCAACATCAAGATCACCCGCGAGGGTGCGACCGCGGAGCAGAAGGCGGCACTCATCAAGGGCGTCACACAGCTGCTGGTCGACGTGCTCGGCAAGAATCCGCAGACGACGATGGTCGTCATCGACGAGGTGGAGACCGACAACTGGGGTATCGGCGGGGAGAGCGTGACGCTGCGCCGCAGCCGAGAGTAAGGGTCAGGGAGCGGCCGGAAGAATCCGACCGTCCCGTCTAAACCGCGTCACCTCCGACGCTCAAGGATCAGGCCGAGGCTGGTCCAATCCCAAAACGACGCATATCGCTCCGGACGCGGTTTAGAGCCCGAAGCCACCCATCAAGGCCCGGATCTTCTCCTTGGTCGGGTGAAGCACCACGCCGCGCTCGGTCACGAGGGCATCGACCAGCTCCGCCGGTGTGACGTCGAAGACGGGGTTACGGGCGATACACCCGGCGGGTGCAAGACGCCGCTCGCCGCAGCTCAGCAGCTCTTCCGGATCGCGCTCCTCGATCGGAATCTCCTTGCCGCGGGCGACCTCCATGTCGATGGTGGACGTGGGTGCCGCGACCATGAATTTGACGCCGTGATGTTTCGCGAGGATCGCTAGGCCGTAGGTCCCGATCTTGTTGGCAACATCCCCGTTGGCCGCAATCCGATCCGATCCGACGATCACCCAGCCAACCGAGCCGCCGGCCATCAGGCTTGCCGCCGCTCCGTCCGCCTGCAGGGTCACCGGAATGTCGTCGTGCATCAGCTCCCAGGCGGTGAGTCGTGCCCCTTGCATCCAGGGGCGCGTCTCGTCGGCGAAGACACGCCCGACCTTGCCCGCCGCGTAGGCGCTGCGGATGACGCCGAGCGCCGTGCCGTAGCCGCCGGTGGCGATCGCTCCGGCGTTGCAATGGGTGATGATGTCGGTCGGACCCTCGATCAGCGCCGCGCCAAGGTCGCCGATTACGTGATTGGCCGCACGGTCTTCGGCATGGATGGCCAGCGCCTCGTCCACCAAGGCCGGGAAGGGATCGCGTTCATCCAGACGCGCGATCAAGCGGCGCATCCGATCGATCGCCCAGAAGAGGTTGACGGCGGTCGGCCGCGAAGCGGCCAGGCAAGCGAGGTCGGATTCGATCGCCATCTTCCAATCCGCACCGACGGCTGCGTAGGCGTCCCGCCCCGCCAACGCAACCCCGTAGGCCGCGGCGACACCGATGGCCGGCGCACCGCGCACCACCATGGCACGGATCGCATCGGCCACCGCTCCCGCATCCGTCAGACGCAAAAACTCCGCGCGGTCGGGCAGCAGACGCTGATCCGCGAGATAGAGGGCACCCTCGTGCCAAAGTGCCGCGTCGTCCGGGGTCGGCACGGTCGGGGTCGTTGTTTTCATCGGGGGCTCCTTGTGGCATGTTCTCGCCATTGTCGCCCATCCCCCGCCCCGACTGAAAGGACCGACCGATGCAAGCCGAGCTTCTGATCCATGCCCAGTGGGTATTACCCGTCGATCCCCGGGATCGCCAGCTCAACGATCATGCGGTTGCGATCGCGGACGGGCGTATCCTCGCCGTGCTGCCGTCCGA
This sequence comes from Thiocapsa sp. C2-2m, assembly GCF_041903745.1. Classification (NCBI taxonomy): domain Bacteria; kingdom Pseudomonadati; phylum Pseudomonadota; class Gammaproteobacteria; order Chromatiales; family Chromatiaceae; genus Thiocapsa; species Thiocapsa sp. C2-2m. Next base: position 64,916 of record NZ_JBBWVD010000008.1, read on the forward strand.
AGAGGCGCGGAGCAGTATCGATGCCCAGCGGGTGATCGATCTGCCGGGTCATCTGCTCATCCCGGGCCTGATCAATGCTCACACCCACGCCGCCATGGTGCTGATGCGGGGGCTGGCCGACGACCTGCCCCTGATGACCTGGCTGCACGAGCATATCTGGCCGGCCGAGCAGCGTTGGGTGGATCCCGCGTTCGTCGCCGACGGGACCCGGCTGGCCGTACTCGAGATGCTGCGCGGCGGGATCACCTGCTACAACGACATGTATTTCCATCCGGAGGTCACGGCACAGGTGACCGCCGAGGCCGGGATGCGTGCACTGATCGGGATGATCGTGGTGGATTTCCCAACCGGCTATGCCGCAAGTGCCGACGAATACATCACCAAGGGGCTCGCCCTGCACGAGCATTATCGGGACCATCCGTTGATCCGGGTCGCCTTTGCGCCACATTCGCCCTACGCGGTATCCGACGCTCCGCTGCAACGGGTGCGCGCGCTTGCCGACGAGTTGGAGGTTCCGGTCCATATCCATCTCCACGAGACACACGACGAGATCCTCCAGTCGCTGCGTGATCATGGCGAGCGACCCCTGTCGCGGCTGAATCGGCTCGGGTTGCTCGGCCCCGGACTGGCGTGCGTACACATGACCCAGCTCGAGGAGGACGAGATCGCGCTTCTGGCCAACACGGGTGCCCATGTGGTGCATTGCCCGGAGTCGAATCTGAAGCTCGCGAGCGGGTTCTGCCCGGTCGTAAAGCTCTTGGATGCAGGCGTCAACGTCGCGATCGGCACCGACGGGGCGGCGAGCAACAACGATCTGAACATGCTCGGGGAGATGCGCACGGCTGCCCTGCTCGGCAAGGGCGTGGCAGGCTCCGCCTCCGCGCTGCCGGCCGCAACGGCCTTGCGGATGGCGACCATCAACGGTGCCAGAGCGCTGGGATTGGACGACGAGCTTGGCTCGCTTGAGCCCGGCAAATCAGCCGACTTGGTCGCGCTCGATCTGCGGGACTCCCACACCCAGCCCCTCTATCACCCGGTCTCGCAACTGGTCTACGCGGCGAGTCAGCAACAGGTGCGTCAGGTCTGGGTGCGGGGTCGCCACTTGATCCGCGACGGCCTGCCCACCGGGCTCGACAACGCTCGGATCATTGCGGCCGCACAGACTTGGGGGAAGCGCCTCGGGCGCTAAACCATATCCGGTAGGACATGGATATGGATATGGATCCGTCTCGAGCGGCCAACGCCCTCAACCAATCAATCAGGCGGGCGTCGCAACACAAACAATCCAAGTGCGGACGCCGGTAGGGGGCGACTTCAGTCGCCCCCACCTCGTGTCGTCATTGCTCTCCTTTATTCGCCTAAGCATCGGGCAGCCGCGGTTTAGAAGAGATCCATGATGACCCGTTGGGCCTCGGCGAGCGCGATCGTCTCGCCGGTGGACCATGAGGGGCTACCCGCATCGACGACCTCGAGTCGGACCGGGGCAACGCCTCGACCCAACATCCCAATTTCACGGGCCGCCGCCTTCGAGAGGTCGATGGTACGGCCACGCGAGAACGGGCCCCGATCGTTGATGACGACATCGACGGAACGTCCGTTCGCCTTGTTCGTCACCGTCACACGCGTACCGAACTCCAGTGTCCGATGTGCCGCGGTCAGTGCATCCATGTCGAACCGGGCACCGCTGGCGGTGCGCCGGCCATCGAAACGGTCTCCGTAGTAAGAAGCCACACCATCCGTGATATTGGCCTGAAGGGTTGCCGTAGGAAGAAACGCCAACAGTGCGAGCGCTGGGGTCAACCAGATGTTCTGTCGAATCAAAACAGAGTTCTCCGTTCGTAACGATTGGTGTTTTGGCCGAGATTCGCATGCCTTCCGAATCGCGACGAAGCCGGATTCTAACGGCAGAGGGGATTTGAATCTACCCCCGAACGGACACGAAACGCCAAGAACGCCCCTCGCGGAAGAGGCGCGCGAGGCCAGGTCGCCATAATCGGCGATCGTTAGAACGGCAGACCTATGGGGTTCGACATCAGAGCCGGCCCGCCGGACTCGCCTCGGAGCGATCGACGGTCGAGACCTCTGGTTCGGCCCCATTGGTTGTAGACGTGCCCTCGCCGTCGGGGGTGTCCGCGGAATCCCGCCGAGTGAGGCGAACCGATGTGCTCGGGTCGGGGGGATCCGGAGGATCGGCGCCCGGTGCCTGCTCGGGCTGCTCCAGGTGGCGGCTCGGCTCCGGCGTGGGGGGCTCGGGGAAGGCGATCCGCGTGCGCAACACCGGACCCGAAAAGGCGGCACGCAAGGCCTCGTCACGGCCGTAAATATCCTGCCGAAAGCCGACCTTGCCGTCCCCGTCGGCAAAGGCCGTCAAATAGTAGAGCAGCACCGGCAGGGTGTCCGGGAGATCGACATAACGCGTCCGTCCGCGCTCGACCACACTCTCGATCCCCGACCGATCCCAGTTGGGCCGGTCGAGAATCGCCTCCGCCAGAGCCAACGGGTCTTGCACCCTGACGCAGCCGTTGCTCAGGGCGCGCGCTTGGCGCCCAAACGCAGCCTTTCCTGGCGTGTCGTGGAGATAGATTGCATGGCGGTTCGGAAACATGAACTTGACGCGGCCGAGTGCGTTCTTCGGACCCGGCGCCTGGACAAGCCGATAACGCGTGTAATCGCCGGCATTCCCGCTGCCGACCTGCTTCCCGGTTCGTCGATCGACCAACCGATAGTCGCCGGAGACCCTGCCCATCTTCTTCTGGATCGACACGGGCACCGTCCAAGTTGGATTGAAGACCAGGTGGTCCATGGTGTCGCGAAACATCGGAGTTTGGGTCTCGGGCGTTCCGACGATGACGCGCGTCGACCACACGAAGCTCCCGCCGCGCGCAAGGTGAACCTTGAACGCGGACACATCCACGAAAACGTAATCTTCCGGCAGGTCCTGATAGAGCCAGCGCATCCGCTCCAGATTGATCCGGATCTGTTCGGCCTTCGTCTCATCGCCGTGCCCGTTGAGCGCAGCGAGGGTCGAGGGACCCACGACGCCGTCGGCCGTAAGCCCTGATCGCTGCTGAAAAGACAGCACGGCCTCGTGGAGTGCCGTATCGAAGAGATCGGCATCGGATGCCTCCGAGACCGCCGCACCATCAATACGCGCGAGACGCTCACGCAGCATCGCGACGCGCGGATGCCGGCTTCCTTTGGCCAAATTCGACCCGGCCGGCAGGGGAGGCAGTCCCACAAGTGAGGTCTGAGCGGTGTCGCGCTGCAGCGCCATCTTCAGGTCCTCATACCAAAACGGGTGCGAGATACGCCCGCGCAGGCTGCCTGCGAGATCATCGCCGTCGAGCGCCCGAGTCATGTCGGCCAGGATGACCTCGCTGGGCACCGGAGATCGGTCGTGCCATTTCGAATCGACAGCGACCGGATCGAGCTTGCCGTACCGATGATGGTGAACGTAGCGCGCCAAGGCATCGCTGAGGACGAAATCGGCTGAAATCCGCGCGTTGCCGGTCAGGGATTCGAGCGCACCCGGCGCCGCGAGTCGATGTAGATGCTCGGCATGGAAATCCTCGGGTCGGAAGCCCTCGGACACGCTGCGCTGCACAAGGTCCAAGAGACCCGAAATCAGCGCGGGTTCAGCCCAGACCAAGACATCGCCGCGCTGCGCGTAGAGCTCTGACAGCAGACGTCCGGACAAGAGCGGCACGCTATCGACGGCGACGGTTCTCGCATCCCGGATCGAATCAAGCGTCGGGCGCAGCAATCCATCCGTGGACGCCGGTGCCGAGACGACCACCGAGAACAAAAACAGACCGACCAAACGGAAACGCATACCGATTATCCCTCGGGCCCGACCCATCCCGGGTGAATCAACACTCGCCGATCAACTGAGTCCTGCCGTTCTCGTCCAAGGTCTCCAAGCGGACGGTAAAGCCCCACAATCGCCTGATATGGCGCAGCATCTCTTCGACCGAGTCACCCAGAGGCCGGCGATTGTGCCGATAGTGCCGCAAGGTCATGGAGCGGTCGCCGCGACGATCGACATTGAACACCTGAATATTCGGCTCGCGGGAGCCGAGGTTGTACTGCTCGGCCAGTGACTGTCGCAACGCCCGATAGCCTAGCTCCTCGTGAATCGCCGTGACTTCCAGGTGCTCCTCGCGGTCGTCGTCCGCGATCGCAAACAACCGCAGATCGCGCATGACCGTCGGCGAAAGATACTGTGCAACATAACTCTCGTCTTTGAAGTTGCGCATGGCGAAGTCCATGACCTTCAGCCAGTCACCACCGGCGATGTCCGGGAACCAGTGGCGGTCCTCGTCAGTTGGATGCTCGCAGATCCTGCGGATATCGCGCATCATCGCAAAGCCGAGCGCGTAGGGATTGATCCCGTTGTAATAAGGCACGTCGAACGTAGGCTGGAAAACCACGCCGGTATGCGACTGCAGGAACTCCATCATGAATCCATCGGTGACGAATCCGTCGTCGTAAAGATGATTCATGAGTGTGTAATGCCAGAAGGTTGCCCAACCCTCGTTCATGACTTGAGTCTGGCGCTGCGGATAGAAATACTGGCCGAGCTTACGGACGATCCGAACGATCTCGCGTTGCCAAGGATCGAGCAGCGGGGCGTTCTTTTCGATGAAGTAGAGCAGGTTCTCCTGCGGCTCTTCCGGCCAGCGCACGTCATGCTCCCCGCCGCCGTCCGCATCGAAGGTCGGCAATGTACGCCACAAATCATTGACCATCGATTGAAGATACGCGGCACGGTCCTTTTGGCGGCGCTGCTCCTCGGCGAGCGTCAGCGGCGTCGGACGCTTGTAACGATCAACGCCGTGGTTCATCAGCGCGTGGCAGGAATCGAGCAGAATCTCGACCTCGGCCTCGCCGTAACGCTCTTCGCATTCGGCGATGAATCGCCGGGCGAAGACCAGGTAATCGATGATCGCATCGGCGCTGGTCCAGGTGCGAAAGAGATAATTGCCCTTAAAAAAGCTATTGTGGCCGTAACAGGCATGAGCGATGACGAGCGCCTGCATCGGCAGTGTATTCTCCTCCATGAGGTAGGCAATACAGGGATCGGAGTTGATCACGATCTCGTATGCCAATCCCATCTGACCGCGTCGATAGGTCTGCTCGGTCGCGACGAACTGTTTACCGAACGACCAATGCGGATAATTGATGGGCAGACCAACCGACGAATAGGCGTCGATCATCTGCTCGGAGCTGATGACCTCGATCTGGTTGGCATAGGTGTCCAAACCGTAGACATCGTGCGCCAGGCGGCCGATCTCCCGGTCGAACTTCTCGAGCAAAGGGAACGACCATTCGGAGGAATCCGAGATGAGGTTATTGGTCATGCCTCTTGCCTCTTGAACAGCTCACGAAACACCGGAAAGATATCCTCGGCACCGTCGATCTCCTGAATCGCAAAGTGCCGATGCTTGGCTCTGACCTCTTGGTAAGCGTACCAAAGGCTCTGATGCTGGCGCGGGGTGATCTCGACATAGGCGAAATAGCGCATCAAGGGCATCAGCTTCTCCACCAGCAGATCACGACAGACCGTGGAGTCGGAATCCCAATTGTCGCCGTCCGACGCCTGCGCGGCATAGATGTTCCAAACCGACGAATCGTAGCGCTCTTTGAGAATGTCGTAGGCCAGGTTCAACGCACTCGACACGACCGTGCCCCCGGTCTCGCGCGAATAGAAGAACTCCTGCTCGTCGACCTCTTGGGCGATCGTATGATGGCGAATGAAGACGACATCTATCTTGTCGTAGTTCCGCTGGAGGAACAGGTACAACAGGATAAAGAAACGCTTGGCGAGATTTTTGCGGACCTGATCCATCGAGCCCGAGACGTCCATAATACAGACCATCACCGCCTTGCTTGTCGGCTCGGGAAGCTTCGTGAAGCTTTGATAGCGTAGGTCGAAGGTGTCGATGAAGGGCAAGGCCGCGATCCGGGTGCGCAGGCGATCGATCTCCTCGCGAATCTCGCGTACACGCGCATCGGTTTCCTCGATGCCGCTGTCGAGCAGTGTCTGAAGCTCCTCCTCCAATACGCGCGCACGCGCGCGCAGCGGTGCCCCGATTGCCGTTCGGCGCGCGATGGCTCCTTTGAGGGACCGCACGACATCGATATTGGAGGGCGATCCGTCGGTTGAATAACCGGCCCTGACCGTTTTGAACTCGGTCGTTCCCATTAACTGATTCCGGACCAGATTGGGAAGCTCGAGGTCGTCGAACAAAAGGTCCATGAATTCTTCGCGCGACAGCTCGAAGACGAAGTCGTCGTCGCCTTTTCCGCCCTTCCCTGCCTTGCCTTGACCAGAGCCCTCTCCGCCGCCGCCATCGGGACGGCGGATCCGATCTCCGGTGACAAAATCCTTGTTGCCGGGGTGCACCATGTCTCGCACACCCCCTTTGCCGTGGTGAAACACCGGCTCGGAGATGTCCTTCGACGGAATACCCACACGCTCACCCGAGTCGATATCGGTAATGCTGCGTTTATTAACGGCATCGGCGACCGAGCGCTTGAGCTGCGACTTGTATCGCTTCAAGAAACGCTGTCTATTGACCGTACTCTTGTTCTTTCCGTTCAGTCGACGGTCGATGAAATGTGACATATGGACTCTTGCCTGCTCGGCTGGGTGAAACAACGACACATCGCGCAAGTCGGCGCCCGCGCCTGCATTCGCTCCCTGATCGTCTTCTCCCTTTGCAGGTTTCGGCACCGTCATGATGCCGCCGGACATGGCGGTCGTACAACCGACCGACCGCCATCCGGCGAGTCCTGGGCGGCCTGCCCTCGCCGCGAGAGTCACCCGACCTTTGAAAGAAACACCGCTCTGATCGGTGTCTCCCCGTCTCGTCTACTGCGATTTGCGCACCCGGAGATACCATTCCGACAGCAGCCTAACCTGCTTTGGCGTATAGCCCTTCTCGGTCATGCGATCGACGAACTGATCGTGCTTCTTCTGCTCGTCGACCGACGCCTTGGCGTTGAAGGAAATGACAGGCAAAAGCTCCTCGGTGTTGGAGAACATCTTCTTCTCGATGACAACACGCAATTTCTCGTAGCTGGTCCACTTCGGATTGGCACCGCCGTTGTTCGCGCGCGCCCGCAGCACGAAGTTCACGATCTCGTTTCGGAAATCCTTGGGGTTGGAGATCCCGGCCGGCTTCTCGATCTTCTCCAATTCTTCGTTGAGTCCGCTGCGATTCATCATCTCGCCCGTATCCGGGTCACGATACTCCTGATCCTGAATCCAGTAGTCGGCATAGGTCACATAGCGATCGAAGATGTTCTGGCCATATTCCGCATAGGACTCGAGATAGGCCGTTTGAAGCTCCTTACCGATGAATTCCGCATACCGAGGCGCGAGGTATTGCTTGAGGAAGCTCAGATAGCGTTCGTGGGTTTCGGGAGGCAACTGCTCACGCGTGATCTGGCGCTCGAGAACGTACAAGAGGTGAACGGGATTCGCCGCAACCTCGCTGTGATCGAAGTTGAAGACCTGCGAGAGGATTTTGAACGCAAAGCGTGTCGAGATGCCCGACATCCCCTCGTCGACCCCGGCATAGTCCCGATACTCTTGCATGGACTTGGCTTTCGGATCGGTGTCTTTGAGGTTTTCCCCGTTGTAGACGCGCATTTTCGAGAAAATACTCGAATTCTCGGGCTCTTTCAGACGCGTCAGCACCGAGAACTGTGCCATCATCGACAGGGTTCCTGGCGCACAAGGCGCATCGGAAAGCGAGCTGTTGAAGAGCAGCTTCTCGTAGATCTGAGTCTCTTCGTTGACGCGCAGGCAATAGGGAACCTTGACGATGAAGACACGGTCGAGGAATGCCTCGTTGTTCTTGTTGTTGCGAAAGCTCTGCCATTCCGACTCGTTGGAGTGCGCAAGGATGATGCCTTGGAACGGCAGCGCGGACAGACCCTCGGTTCCGTTGTAATTGCCTTCTTGGGTCGCGGTGAGAAGCGGATGCAGCACCTTGATCGGTGCCTTGAACATCTCGACAAACTCCATCACGCCTTGGTTTGCACGGCACAGTGCACCGGAGTAGCTGTAGGCGTCCGCGTCGTGCTGAGCAAATCGCTCCAACTGCCGGATGTCCACCTTGCCGACCAGCGAGGAGATGTCCTGGTTGTTCTCGTCACCGGGCTCGGTCTTCGCGATGGCAACCTGCTCGAGAACCGACGGGTAGAGTTTCACAACCTTGAATTGCGTAATGTCGCCGCGGTATTCCTGCAGACGCTTGACCGCCCATGGCGACATAATCGTCCGCAGGTAGCGCGACGGAATTCCATAGTCTTCCTCGAGGATGGGGCCGTCTTCTTCGGGAGAAAACAATCCTAGGGGTGATTCGAACACGGGCGATCCGTGAATGGCGTAGAAGGGTCGCACCTCCATGAGCTCCTTGAGCTTCTCGGCGAGAGACGATTTCCCGCCGCCGACCGGTCCCAAGAGATACAGGATCTGCTTCTTCTCTTCCAGACCTTGAGCCGCATGCTTTAGGTAGGAGACCAGATGCTCGATCGCCTCCTCCATACCATAGAACTCGGAGAACGCGGGATAGCGTCGAATCATCTTGTTTTGGAAGATACGACTGAGTCTCGGATCGTCGCGGGTATTGACGAGCTCCGGCTCGCCGATCGCCGACAGCAAGCGCTGCGCCGCCCCTGCGTAGGTGCTCGGGTCGGACTTGCACAGTTGCAAGTAGTCGTCCAGGCTCATCACCTCCTCGCGGGATGACTCGTAGCGTGCCTGGTAGCGTTCGAAGATCGACATAGATGTTACCTCGCTCGGAAGCTGATGTTGCTTGCCCGACCCCATTGTCGACTGCATCTCACCTCGGTGTAGTGCTCGGGGCGAACTGTAGGAAAGACAAGGCTTGGATTCGGATATTTGCAATATGCGCGCCATAGTATTGAACGCCGCAACTGCACTGCGCCGGTACCGGGCCGGATCGAGCTCGGTACAGCAGCGCACCGTCTCGGCAGAATTCCGCACCACAAAGGTGCAGCTACTGGCCGGGGGATCGACAGCGTCAATCGGACCCGCCGATGGGCGCTGATGTCGCCGTACGAGCGACATAGCAGCGTTTCGGTCGAACGGATTTTGCCGAAATCAACGACGACTCGACCGGACGCTCCCCTCCGCACGCTTCAGTGGTGGGCAACCGTCGCCCCACGCCGATGCATAGAGACTAGCACCAAGACGCCACGCCGTTTTAAAGACAGCGCGCCGACGCCGGGGTTCATCCCGCACGGAGCATCCCCGGTGAACGCTTGCTGAGCTCGGGTCACCCCGCAGCCCCGTCGGCGACCAGACCCGAACGGCGCCCCGCCTCGACATCACATCGCGCGCGGATGTGATGCATCGACCTCAGGCGCAGCGGCCCTGGATGAAGTCGCTCAGCAGGGAGCGCGTCGATGCATCGTGATCTGCCGTAATCTTCCCGTCGGAGAGCTCCTCGAGGATGACCCCGGCAAGCTGTTTGCCGAGCTCCACGCCCCACTGGTCGAACGAGTTGATCCCCCAAAGTACGCCCTGTACGAAGATCCGATGCTCGTAGAGCGCGATCAAGGCCCCAAGAGTGAAGGGGGTCAGGCGCTCCATCAAAATGCTGTTGGTGGGTCGATTTCCGGGGAAGGTGCGATGATGCGCGAGGAACTGCGCCCGATCCGCGGGCACTCCGGCACTCAGCATCTCGGCGAGCGCCTCCTGCATGGTTCGACCGCGCATCAGTGCCTCGGTTTGCGCAAAGAAGTTGGCCATGAGCTTCAGGTGGTGATCGCCGAGCTCGTTGTGGCTCTTGATCGCGCCGATGAAATCCGCCGGGATCAGTTGCGTGCCCTGATGAATGAGCTGGTAGAAGGCATGTTGCCCGTCGGTGCCCGGTTCGCCCCAAACGACTGGGCCGGTCGTGTAGTCCACGGCGACACCCTCGCGGGTAACGCCTTTGCCGTTGCTCTCCATATCGCCTTGCTGAAGGTACGCCGGCAGGAGCCTCAGGTACTGGTCGTAGGGCAAGACGCAATGCGTTCGTGCGTCCCAAAAATTGGCGTACCAGACCCCGAGCAGGCCCAGCACGACGGGCATGTTTTCCGCAGGCGGGGCGGTTCGGAAGTGCTCGTCCATCGCAAAGGCGCCTTCCAGCAGCTCCACGAAGCGCTCGTAGCCGACCGCCAACGCGATCGGCAGACCGATGGCCGACCAGAGCGAGTAGCGTCCGCCAACCCAATCCCAGAACCCGAACATGTTCCGGGTGTCGATCCCGAAGGCGGACACCTTCTCGGCATTGGTCGAGACCGCGACGAAGTGCTTGGCGACCACCGCTGGGTCGCGCGCCGCCGCCAGCAGCCAATCGCGAGCACTGATGGCATTGGTCATGGTCTCCTGTGTTGTGAAGGTCTTGGAGGCCACAATGAAGAGTGTGCGTGCCGGATCCAGGTCATTGAGCGTTTCCAGGAGATGGGTCCCGTCGACGTTCGAGACGAAGTGGACCCGCAGATCGTTGCTGCCGTAAGCGCCGAGCGCCGTGCAGACCATCTTGGGTCCGAGGTTGGAGCCGCCGATGCCGATGTTGACGACATCGCGGATGGACTGACCCTGAAATCCCTTCCAGTCGCCCGAGCGGACCAGCCCAACGAACGACTCAAGACGCTCGAGCACGCGATTAACCCCGGGCATCACGTCCTGACCTTCGGCCAAGATCGGTCGATTGGAGCGATTGCGCAGGGCGACATGCAACACCGCGCGCTCCTCGGTGTTGTTGATGGGCTCGCCGGCGAACATCCGGGCGATCCAACCGCTCATGTCTGCGGTTTCAGCCAGATCGAGCAGCAGCGCAAGGGTCCGCGGTGTAGCCAGATTCTTCGAGTAGTCCAGATGCAGTCCCATGACAGACAGGCGCATCCTGTCGGCACGGCCGGGATCGGAGGCGAAGAGATCGCGCATCGCGACACCCTGCATCTCGTGTCTGTGCCGCTCAAGCGCCAGCCATGCGGGTGTTTGATTAATGAGTGACGTCATGAGATTCTCCTGATAAGGCATTGGCAGATTATGCAGTTTCCCGGCTCGACGGTCTCGCAACTCACTCGTCCATCCCCTCGCGCCAAGACTGATCATCCCGATCGAACAAACGGTTGGCTTCGGGCGGCCCGCAGGACCCGGCCGGATAGGTCTGGATGAAATCGCGCTCGGTAGACCACAGCTTCAGAATCGGATCGACCACCCGCCAAGCCCAATCGACCTCGTCGAAACGCAGGAAATGGGTATGGTCGCCCTCGATCACGTCCAGGATGAGCGCCTCGTAGGCATCGATCTGCTCGGAGGGGATGGTGCATCGGCTCGCGTCCAACCGCTCGGTTTGGGTGCGCATCTCAAGTCCGGGCTGCTTGACCTGGATCTCCATGCGGATGCACTCGTTGGGCTGGATGTTGAGCAGCAACCAGTTGGGTTTGAGCTGCTCGATGGCCGTATAGCGGAACAACTGCTGCGGCGGATGCTTGAACCGGATGGCGATCAAGGAATTGCTGCGGGCAAGACGCTTTCCGGTACGCAGATAAAAGGGCACGTTGCGCCAGCGCCAGTTGTCGATATAGAGCTTCAGCGAGGCATAGGTCTCGGTGGTGCTGTTGTGCCCAACGCCGGGCTCGTCGCGATAGGCCGCAACCTTGCTTCCGCCGGAAGCGCCGGACCCGTATTGCGCGCGAAAGGCTTGGGCATGCACCGCCTCGCGCGGGATCGGCCGGATGGAGCGCAGGACCTTGACCTTTTCGTCGCGCAGCGCTTCGGCATCCAAACAGGGTGGAGGCTCCATCGCCACCAGGGTCAGCATCTGCAACAGATGGCTTTGGATCATGTCGCGCATGGCGCCCACACCGTCGTAGAAACCGGCGCGCTCCCCGATCCCGGCCGCCTCGGCGTGCGAGATCTGGACATGATCGATATAGTTGCGATTCCAAAGGGGCTCGAGCAGCAAATTTGCAAAGCGGAACACCAGGATATTCTGAACCGTGCTCTTGCCCAGATAGTGATCGATGCGAAAAATCTGCGACTCGCCAAAACAACGCCGGATGCGGCGATCGAGGATGGCCGCGCTCTCGAGGTCGAAACCGAAGGGTTTCTCGACTACCAGACGCGACCAACGTCCGTCCTCGGTGTTCAAACCATGAGCGGCGAGGTTGTCCACGATACCGCCGTAATGCTTCGGCGCCACCGCCAGATAGGTCATGAGGTTGGCCGGGATGTCCGTCTCCTCGCGCAATCGTTCGGCCAGGCGAACGTAACCGGCGGACTCTTCCAAGTCGCCTTCGACAAAGAGCATCCGACCGAGCAGACGCCCCAAGACACACGCGTCGGTGGCGCCGGGCAGTCGTTCGGCAAGCCTCACCCGGACCTCCTCGCGCCAGTGGTCATCCGACCAAGGGCGTCGGCCGAATCCAATGATACGAGTCTCCGGATGAAGACGTTCCGCCGCCTCGATGTGATAGAGCGCCGGGAGCAGCTTGATGCTCACCAGGTTACCCGTCGAGCCGAAGATCAGGATGGTACAGGGATCCAGCATGGCCTTGGTGCCTCGATCGCGGACAAATGTGATAACGTGAGCCCTGTCATACTGTTGCCAAGCCAGGCGTGCCGCGCCGGCAACCGCTTCGCTCGGATTTAGGGACCCTCCATGGAGCCAACGCTACTTCTATCCCCGGACATTACCGCGCCGGAGCGGCCGCTGCATATCCTCATGGCGAGCAGCGAGGCTCACCCGCTGATCAAGACCGGCGGTCTCGCCGATGTCGCTGCCAGTCTACCGGCGGCATTGCGCGACCTGGGCCACGACGCGCGGCTCATACTGCCGGCTTATCCTCGCGCGGCACGCCAGTTGCGCGACGCCAAGATGCTGTGCGAGCTGAAGATCCCGACGAGTCGCACCCAGGTGCGCATTCTCGAAGGCAAGCATCCGGATCACGACCTGCCGATCTATCTGGTCGACGCACCCGAGCACTTCTGCCGCGAAGGCAACCCCTACACCGACCTTAGCGGACGCGACTGGGGCGATAACCCCGAGCGGTTCCTGCTCTTCTGTCGGGTCATTGCCCTGATCGCTCGCGGGCTGCCGGCAGTCGACTGGCAACCGGATGTGCTGCATGGGAACGACTGGCAAACCGGACTGGCTCCGGCGCTCTTTCAGGATCTGCCCCGACGTCCCGCAACCGTGTTTACGATCCACAATCTCGCCTACCAGGGTCTGTTCGATCGCGCGACCTTCGAGCGCCTCGGCCTGCTGCCTGCACTCTGGAGTGTCTCGGGCTTGGAGTTCCATCAGAGAATGTCCTTCATCAAGGGAGGAATCATCTTCTCGGATCGGGTCAACACCGTCAGCCCATGCTATGCCGCGGAGGTACGCACGGCACGTTTCGGATTCGGGCTCGACGGACTTCTACGCCAGATCGGCAGCCGCTTCAGCGGCATCCTCAACGGAGTCGATTATCGGATCTGGGATCCCCTGACCGATCCCTATATCCTCCAATGCTATGACCCGGAGACCTTTGGACTCAAGGCGGAGAACAAGCTCGACATCCAACGCGAGGTCGGGCTTCCGCGCAACGAGGACGCCTTCGTCCTGGGCTATATCGGGCGCCTGGTCGAGCAGAAGGGTGTGGACCTGATCCTCGCCATGCTCCCGCGGCTTCTCGAAGACCCACGCATCCAGGTCGTCTTCCAGGGGACCGGAGAGCGCAGCACGGAGCAGGCGCTTTTGGCCATCGCGGCCCAGTATCCACGTCAGGTCGGGGGCTTCATCGAGTACGAGGAGTCGCGTGCACACCGCATCGAGGCCGGCTCGGACGCCTTCTTGATGCCATCGCGCTTCGAGCCCTGCGGGCTCAACCAGATCTATAGCCTGAGGTACGGGACGCCGCCCATCGCCCACCGCACCGGCGGGCTGGCCGACACCGTCGTCCACGCGACCCCGAACACGCTCGCCGACGGCACCGCGACCGGCTTTCTGTTCGACGAGCCACGCGCCGATGCCCTGCTCGACGCCGTCCGACAGGCCCTACAACTCTACCGCGACAATCCGCAGACGTGGCGTACGCTCGCAACGACAGGGATGCGTCAGGACTTCAGTTGGGAGGCAAGCGCACGCAGCTATGTGCGGCTTTACGCGGAGGCGATCGCCGAGCGGGCGATCGCGGCGGAGGCGGCTCAGGCGAGCGCCGCATCGGCGTAGCCTCCCGGTCGGGCGGAACCGGGTGGAGGTCTAAAAAAAAGTCGTCCTCGGTCGGGCCGATTTGAGCGAGATCACGCGACCTGCGCCGGGATGAAATCCCCGGTTCGGGTCACGCGGTTGTGCTCGTTGAGATAGACGAGCACCGGCTTGTGGGCATCAGCCTCGGCCTCGGTCATGGCAGCATAGGCGCAGATGATCACGCGATCGCCCGGCGCGGCCTTGTGCGCCGCAGCCCCATTGACCGAGATCATACGCGAGCCCGGCTCGGCGCGGATGGCATAAGTCGTGAACCGCTCGCCGTTGGTGACGTTGTAGATTTGAATTTGCTCGTACTCGCGAATGCCGGCCAGCTGCAACAGCTCCTCGTCGATGGCACAGGAGCCCTCGTAATCGACTTCCGCGTGGGTTACACAAGCCCGATGCAGCTTGCACTTCAATAAGGTCAGATGCATGTCTTCAATCCTCCGAAAGGCCGGGATGGCCGCGTCTTCGTGACCTGAACGAAGCGCTCTCGATCTAAGAATCGGCGTAGTCTACCGCAGCGTTTGTTGCGGCGCAGCATTCGCGTCCGGCTGCACCCAGAGATTGTCGATCAGACGCGCCCGACCGAGATAGGCGGCAACGAGGATCACCCGATCTCGGTCGGCCTCCGTTGCCGGGCGTAGGTCATCCGCCGCACGCACTTGGACATAGTCTGGGGTCAAACCGGCCTCGCGCAAAGCGTCCTCGGCCTCCCGTTCGACCGACGCCGCGGCATGTCCTGCCAGCAAGGCTTCCCGAGCCGCCATCAACACCCGCCGCAGCGCCGGCGCGCGGGCCCGCTCCGACGGCGAAAGGTAGCCGTTGCGCGAGCTCATGGCGAGCCCGTCGGACTCGCGCACCGTCGGCACCCCGACGATCTCGATCGGCATGTCAAGGTCCTCGACCATCCGCCGGATCACCAAGAGCTGCTGAAAATCCTTCTCGCCGAACAGTGCGACATCGGGTTGCACCATATTGAACAGCTTGCACACCACCGTCGCCACGCCGCGAAAATGTCCGGGACGGCTCTCGCCGCAGAGGACATCGGAGAGTCCCGGCACCTCCACGCGCGTTTGCGCCTCGCTGCCGCGCGGGTAGACGGTCGCGACACTCGGGGCGAACAAGAGGTCACAACCCGCCGCCTCGAGCAGCTCCCGGTCGCGCGCGAAGGTCCGCGGATAGGCGTCGAGATCCTCGGCGGGACCGAACTGCATCGGGTTGACGAAGATGCTCGCGACCACCCGCGGCGCGCGCGCGCGCGCCTCCGCGACCAAGGTCAGATGCCCGGCATGCAGATTCCCCATCGTCGGGACAAAGGCCACGCACTCGCCGGCGGCACGCCAAGCACGCACCTGCGACCGCAAGTCCACCAGGGTCTCGATCGTGTTCATCGCCCTATCCCGCTGCAGTGGCCGACACTGCTTGATCGGCTCGGATTCGGTATCGATCCGTCATCAATAAGGTATCTCATCACGGCCGGGGAACTCACGCGCCTTCACCGCTCGGACGTAGGCCGCGACCGCATCCGCGATGGAAACCTGCCCGGTCACGAAATTCCGGCTGAAGCTCGGCGGACGACCCGGATTGAGTCCCAGCATGTCGTAGAGCACAAGCACCTGGCCATCGCATCCTGCCCCGGCGCCGATCCCGATAACCGGGATGGCCAGGGTCAAGGCGATCTCGGAGGCCAGCGCCTCGGGAACACACTCCAAGACCAAGAGGCTCGCGCCGGCCTCCTGCATGGCGATGGCATCGTGCCGGATCGCCTCTGCCGAGGCGTGGTCCCGACCTTGGAAACGATAACCCCCGATGCGGTGCACCGACTGAGGTAGAAGTCCCAAATGGGCGCACACGGGCACGCCTTGATCCGTCAGACGCCGCACCGTCTCCAGCATCGGCGCCCCGCCCTCGAGCTTCACCACCTCCGCCCCGCCCTCCTGCATCAGCCGCCCGGCCGCATCGATTGCGCGCTCGGACGTCGCGCAGGCGAGAAAGGGCAGATCCACGACCAGCAATGCCCGCCCCCGTCCGCGCGCAACACAAGCCGCGTGATAGACCATCTGCTCGATCGTGACCGGCACGGTCGTGCGGTGCCCCTGGAGCACCATTCCGAGAGAATCCCCCACCAGCATCAGATCGACACCTGCCGTATCGAGCAGGCGCGCGAAGCTGGCGTCGTAACAGGTGAGACAAGCGATACGCTCGCCCTTCGCCTTCATACCGGCGAGGGTGGCGACCGAGATCGGCGCGAGAGACATGGTCGACTCCGAGGATCAGGCTCGATAGAAGCGAGGATAGTGGCCGAGATCGAGCAACGCTACCCAGCGCTCGATCGCGTCCGAACCGAAGGATCAGCCGCCGCTTTCCACGACGCCCGCCGCCTCCGTCCCGCGACCCGCGGCATCTCCCCTCTTGCGCCGCCGCGGACGCCGCCGCCGTTTGGCCCCGCCTTCGGTCATGTTCGCGCGCTCCTGCCCGCTCGCCTCTTGGAAGCGCGTCCACCAAGCCGCCAGCTCCGGATCCGCCTCGCCGGCTTCCGCGCGCAGGACCAGGAAGTCATAGGCGGCCCGGAACCGCGGATGCGTCACCAAGCGCTGTGGACGCTTGCCGTCACGCTGTTCGAGGCGAGGCTGCATCGACCAGATCTCGCGCATCGGCAGCGAAAATCGCTTCGGGATCGCAACAAGCGATTGCTGCTGCGAACAGATCTCGCTCGCCGCCAAGAACATCGCCTCGTTGGCAGCCTCCCCGCCGGCCAGATACTCCTCGAAACGCTGCCGGACCGGCTCCCAGAGGAGCACGCCGAACAGGAAGGCCGGCGTGACGGATTTGTCCTCGTACAGGCGCTTGTCGGTATTGGCCAAACCCCGACTGACGAAGGTGAGGGGGAAACCTTGGTCTTCCCGCGCCAAGCAGTCCTCGGTCGCCGGGAAAAGCTCCCCGAACAGCCCGTACTGTCGCAGCTTCTCGAAGACGCCGAGGCCGTACCCCGAATGGAAGAGCTTGATCAGCTCATCGAAGAGTCGCGCCGGGGCAATGTCGGCGAGTAGGTGCGCAAGCTCGAACAGAGGCTGCTCGGTCTGCGGCTCGATCGTGAAGCCCAATTTGCAGGCGAAGCGCACCGCCCGGAGCATCCGCACCGGGTCTTCGCGATAGCGCTGCTCCGGGTCGCCGATCAGACGCAGCCGACCGGCCTTGATGTCCTCGAGCCCGTCGGCGTAATCGATGAGCGAAAAATCGGCGATATTGTAGTAGAGCGCATTGACCGTGAAATCCCGGCGCAAAGCGTCCTCGGCGATGGTGCCGTAGGTGTTGTCCCTGAGAATCCGACCGTTCTCCATCTGCCTGTCGTTCTCGTCGCCGTCAGATGTCGTCGTCCCTCGGAAGGTCGCCACCTCGATGATCTCGCGCCCGAAATGGACATGCGCCAAACGAAAGCGTCGCCCGATCAGACGACAGTTGCGAAAGACCTGCCGGACCTCTTCGGGAGTCGCGTCGGTCGCCACGTCGAAATCCTTCGGCTCGTGACCGAGCAAAAGGTCACGCACGCCGCCGCCGACCAAATGGGCTTGAAAATTCTCTTGCTTCAGACGGTAGAGCACCTTGAGTGCGTTCTCGCTGATGTTCGCGCGCGAGATCCCGTGCTCGGGCCGAGGCACGATCAATGGGGTCGCCGCGATCGCGTCCGAGCTCGTGTTTTGGAAAGGTTCCTGCATCACCTTTTCGGAGGAATTCCTGATCGCTGAGGGCCGCACCCATGAAGGCGACACCCGGTGCCGAGCACGACGGGGCGCAAAGCTGCAGCCATTGGTAAGGGGAAGGTCACAGCCGGCTTGTAGAGCGCCGTGATGCGCGTATAATACGCGCTTCCACGCCGCAGTACCTGCTCCCTTCGTCTAGCGGTTAGGACGCTGGCCTCTCACGCCGGTAACAGGGGTTCGAACCCCCTAGGGAGCGCCAGATCCAAGGTTCTAACTTCTAATGCCTTTTTGGTAGGACACCCTGTTCCGACCAGCCCTTTCCTCGATCATTCTTCGCCCGTTCGGCGTACTGTTCCCCTAGCGCAACGATGATAACAGCGCGCGAGCGCCACGATTCACCCCGGTGGGCTCGAGGGCGTCCGGCGAGGCTCGGTTGAGCCATCTCGAAGGACGGGGCCGACCAGCACCGCCACACCGCCGACGCCGACATGCTACATCGGGAAGCCACCTGGCGGCATGCCGCCCGGCGGGAAGCCTCCGGGCATGCGCCCCTGCATGGAGCGCATCATCTTAGCCATGCCGCCGCCCTTCATTTTTTTGAATACCTTCTGCATCTGAGCGAATTGCTTGAGCAGGCGGTTCACGTCCTGCACCTCGGTGCCTGATCCCGCGGCGATGCGACGCTTCCGCGAACCCTTGATGACGGCCGGGAAACGACGCTCCTGCGGCGTCATGGAGTTGATGATCGCGATCAGCTTGCCCATCTCTTTATCGCTGGCCTTGTTTTTGACGTGGTCGGGGATTTGTCCCATTCCGGGCAGCTTGTCCATCAGGCTCATCATGCCGCCCATATTGGCCATCTGATCGAGCTGTTCCTTGAAGTCGGCGAGGTCGAACTCCTTGCCCTTCTTGAGCTTCTTGACCAGCTTCTCGGTCTTGTCCTTGTCGACCTTGGACTGGACCTCCTCGACCAAGGAGACCACATCCCCCATTCCGAGGATGCGCGAGGCGACACGATCCGGATAAAAGGGTTCGAGTGCCGTGGTCTTCTCGCCGGTGCCGAGGAACTTGATCGGCTTGCCGGTGATGTGGCGGATCGAGAGGGCCGCACCACCGCGGGCATCGCCGTCGGTCTTGGTCAAAACGACGCCGGTGAGCGGCAGGGCCTCGTCGAAGGCTTTGGCCGTATTGGCCGCGTCCTGACCCGTCATGGCATCCACGACGAAGAGGGTCTCGATCGGCTTCAACGCAGCATGAACCGCCTTGATCTCGTCCATCATGGCGGAGTCGACATGCAACCGGCCGGCGGTGTCGACGATCAGGACATCCTTGAAGTGCTTGCGCGCCGCATCGAGAGCGCGCTTGGCGATATCGATCGGGTTCTGATCCGGCGTGCTCGGACAGAACTCGGCCCCGACCTCGGCCGCGACCGTTTTCAACTGCTCGATGGCGGCCGGGCGGTAGACATCGCAGCTCACGACCATCACCGACTTGCCCTGCTTCTCCTGCAGCCAGCGTGCGAGTTTGGCGACGCTGGTCGTCTTGCCCGAGCCCTGCAGGCCCGCCATCAGCACCACGGCCGGCGGCTGTGCGGTCAGATCCAACTGCTCGTTGGCCTGTCCCATCAGCTTGACCAGCTCGTCGTTGACGATCTTGATCATGACCTGGCCGGGGGTCAGGCTCCGGGTCACGGTCTCGCCGAGCGCCTTCTCGCGCACCTCCTCGACGAACTGCCGCACCACCGGGAGGGCAACGTCGGCCTCCAGGAGCGCCATGCGCACCTGGCGGACGGTCTCCTTGATGTTCTCTTCGGTCAGACGGCCCTGACCGCGCAGATGGTTCAGGACATCGCCGAAGCGATCCTGGAGATTCTCAAACATAGGGTGGACCTCGATCCTCGTCGGGCCGCGCTGCCCGCACGGACACTCGTTCGGAATTAGGCCGGCGTCGGCCCGGCCTGTCGCGAAAGTTCCGAGTATAATGCCGGCCACCGGCAGGCGATACGACAAGGCCCCGTCTCGACGACGTCAGGTTTGCGCTAGCCCTGTATGCGATCCCACTTAAACCGCGGCCAGAGCAAGATGCTGAGTTTCGAGTGAGCTAGACGTTTGATGAATCCACAACACTTAGTGGGGACGCGGTTTAAAATAATATATTTTTTAATATCTTAAACCGCGCCGGCTCCAACGGTCGTCAAGTCTGCCGGGGCCGATCCCATCCAAAAACATCGCATACCGCGCCGGGCGCGGTTTAGGCCCATCGGTTTCCATCTATGACCCATACCCTCGTCGCCATCGTCGCCATCCTCTGCTACTCGGCCGCCGCCACCCTGATCGGCATGCGCTTGTTCCGCAAGACCGAAGGCTGGACACCGCAGCGCCCGCTAGTGCTCGGGCTGGTTTTCGTCGGCCTCGCGCTTCACAGCTGGCTGCTCTGGGACAGCATCTTCAGCCACGCCGGGCTCAACCTCGGGTTCTACAACGCGCTAGCGCTGACCACCTGGACCATCATTACCCTGCTGCTGGTGTCGAGCTTGACCAAACCGGTCGAGAACCTCGGCCTGCTGCTCTTGCCGGCCGCAGCCCTGAGCCTGGTTTTGGAGGCAACGTTCGTCGATGTCGACTTCATGCGCCCGAGTGCGGATTGGCCCCTGAAAATCCACGTCCTGCTCTCGATGCTGGCCTACAGTCTTCTGACCCTGGCCGCGGTGCAGGCGATCCTGTTGGCCGTGCAGGACAGCCATCTGCGCAGCCGCCACCCGGGCGGTTACGTGCGCACCCTGCCGCCCCTTCAGACGATGGAAAGCCTGCTCTTCGAGATGATCACGGCGGGCTTCGTGCTGCTGACGCTGGCCTTGCTGAGCGGTTTCGCCTTTCTCGAAAACATGCTCGCACAGCACCTCGTGCACAAGACGGTGCTTTCGGTCCTCGCGTGGATGATGTTCGGAGGACTGCTCATCGGGCGGTTTCGCAATGGCTGGCGCGGTCGTATCGCGATCGGCTGGACGCTCGGTGGATTCGTCGTGCTGATTCTGGCCTACTTCGGCAGCAAGGCCGTGTTGGAGCTGGTTCTGCAACGCACCTCTTAGCCGAATTCCGGAAAACGTTATGCCAAGCGGCGCATCGCGGCGCTTCAAGCCACGGCCGTCGTAGGTTGTGCCGAGCCCGCGAGGCACAACCAACCTTCGGCGCAAGTTGTGCTTCCTATCGTCAGCACAACTTACGGGTGTGGATTTTTCCGGAGATCGCCTCAGGCGTCGACGTTACCGACCCTCGGTCGCGTGTCGCCCCGATCGGCATCGAGGCGACGGTAACGCAGGACGTCCTCGGGCCGGTCCAGGTCCCAGAGGATCGGAAGCTCCGGACAGCGCCACCCGATCGAGGCGATGCGTCCCCGCGTGATTGCGGCGACGCGGTCACCGCCCCAAGGCATGTTGCCGAACAACCCTGGCGCAGGGGCCTTGAGCCCGAGCAAGACGTAACCGCCGTCCTCGGCCGGGCCCAAAACCGCATCCGAGTCTGCAAGGGCGGCTAGGGCCGAAGCGCAGTAGTCCGCATCCAGCTCCGGAATATCGGCCCCAACCAAAAGCACCGCGTCTGCACGGCCCAGCGCATCCGCCGCTGCCGCGCTCAGGCGCTCGCCAAGATCCTCGCCCCGCTGCGTGCGCAGCGCGACGCCGGCCGATTCGGCAAGGTCGCGAAAGAGTGGATGCTCGGGATCGGGGGAGCACCAGAGCTCCAACCGAGCGAGTCGAGCCAGCGACAGTCGCCCGACCAGTCGCTCGAGAAGATCACACGCAAGCTCGGCAGCACCCGCAGGCCCCAGCGTCGGAATCAGGCGGGTCTTGACCTGTCCCGGGATCGGCGCCTTGGCGAAGATCAGGATGCGGGCATTCGGGTAGAGCACCGACACACCCTCGGGATGACCTGGGCCGCTCACCTCACGCCAAGGCCCCGCCGCAGCTACTGCCTTGGCCCGCCGTACAGCCATAGCAGTGCTCGGCGGTGCGGATGCGCAGACCCTCGAGCGCATCGTGACCGAGGGAGGAGATGTGCAGACGCCGTGCGTCCCGCTCGAGCGCCAGACCAAGCATCTGATTGAAGTCGCAATCGAAGACGAAGCCCTGCCAATCGATGCTGATCAGATCGCGACACATGACGGCGTCGAGATTTTCCGCGCGATAGGCGCCCTTCAGAAGGGTCATATAGTCGGCGAACTGTCCGGTCGACTGGAGCAGACTGCCGAACCGCTTGATCGGCATGTTCGTGATGGTCAACAACCGACTGAAGACGATGCCGTAACGCTCGCCGAGAACGGCGCGGTAGTCGGCCTCCAAGGCGCACTGAGCGGGCGGCAAGGTCGGACCCTGCGGGTTGAACACCAGGTCCAGCTCGAGGCCGCTGCCTTCGACGCCATAGCCTAGACGGTTGAGTTGGCGCAGACCGGCGATGCTGGCCGTAAACACACCGCTGCCGCGCTGCGTGTCGACATTGTCGGCCAGATAACAGGGCAAAGACGCGATAATGCGAACACCTTGCTCCGCCAGGAAGGCACCGAGATCTTCATGGCCGGGCTCCGAAAGGATCGTCAGATTGCAGCGATCGATCACCTCCGCGCCCCGGCGCCGACCCTCGCGCGCCAGACGACGAAACTCCGGGTGCATCTCAGGCGCACCGCCCGTGATGTCGAGCGTGCGCACCGGATGCCGGTCCAGGAATGCGAGCACCGCCTCGACCGTCTCCTCGCTCATCGACTCGGAGCGCTTCGGCCCCGCATCGACATGACAGTGACGACAGCTCTGATTACAGCGATAGCCCAGGTTGATCTGCAGTGTCTGCAAGCGACGCCGGTCGATCGCGGGAAAGTCGGACGGGAAGAGCAACGGCAGGGAATCGAGCATGCACACTCCGGGAGGATCGGGGAAGGATCGCGGGACTTGTTTCCAGACGCCGGCACGGTGCACAATGCGCCTTCTGCCGGGTTCACTCGAAAAGGAACATCGGGACGGACCCTCGCAGATACAATCGGACACACGGGGCCGTAGCTCAGCTGGGAGAGCGCCGCGTTCGCAATGCGGAGGTCAGGGGTTCGATCCCCCTCGGCTCCACCAAATGACCCTGTCATGCCGCTCGCAGATACCGAAGAACCCGCCTGAGTGCGGGTTTTTATTTGCCTGTACCGTCGCAACTCCCGGATGACTGCATCGATGGATGCCGGCCCCTTGGTGATCCCACCGCATGCGACCGCTTTCGGCTTCTCCCTGCGCCGATCGGGTGGCCACCTGTCACGCTCCCTGATGCTGCCCGAGTTACGGCTGCTATTTGCCTCCGTTCCCGTGACCGCCGGCCGCGCCGACTACCGCGCCGCCATTCGGGACGAGAATGTGTTGGGTAAGCCGACCTTTTCCAGTCGCCAAAAGAGCAAAAAGCACCTTTACGAGCCGTACGGGCTCGACCCCGCCCTGGCCCTGTTCCGGTTGCTGCGTCGCTTCGCCACGGAAGACCCCGCGTCGCTGCCGCTGCTGGCCCTGACCTGCGCGTTTTGCAGAGACCCCCAACTGCGGGCCAGCTTCGACTTGATCGAGACCCTCAAACCCGGTGAGGTCCTGACTCGTCCGCAGATGGTGGCGTACCTGGAAGAGGTTTACCCCGAGCGCTACAGCCCGGTCATGCTGTCCAGCCTCGCCACCCGTCTCGGTGTCACCTGGGCGGCAACCGGCCACCTGAAGGGCACCGCAACGCGGACCCGAGCACTGCCCGTCCCGACCCCGGCCGCCTGTAGTTACACCATGTTCGCCGGCTATCTGCTGGGCCTGCGCGGGGATCTGCTGGTGTCCTCGGTCTTCACACGATTGGTGGGGGCCGACCCGTCAACCATCCTGTCGCACCTCGCCGTCGGCTCGCAGAACGACTGGCTCCGCCTGCGTCACGGCGGCGGGGTCACGGAGATCGACTTCTCGGGCCTGCTGCTCCCCGACGAGGAGGCGTTGTTGAATGGCACGCATTGACCAATTGCTGGCGAGCTACCGCCGCCACGTCTCGCTCACCCCGCGCGACAACCTCCCCTTGAGCCAGCGGGTCTGGTTCATCGTGTACCCGCCCGAGGACGAGCGCCGCCTGGTGAATCGCATCCCGGAGTTCGAGATCGCCACGCGCGATGAGGGTCTCGACTGGCGACGGATCGATCTCGGCGGCGCGTTCGCCGACTGGATGGACACCTTCGATCCCGATGAGCGCGCCGACTGCCTCGCGGCCCCCGACATCGTCGAGACCTATGCCGACCCCGGTTTCGTCGACGACCTCGTCGAGCGTCTCAGGCGCGAGCTGGCAGGGGTGCCGGCCGCGGACGCGGTCCATACCGTCTTCGCCGTCTCGGGGCTGATGGAGTTGTATGACTTCGTCCACGTCTCCGCCCTCCTTGATGCCCTGGACAGCCACTTGCCGGGCATCGTCGTGCTCTTCTTCCCGGGCGAGCGCGAGGGCAACACCTATCGCTTCCTCGGTGCCCGCACCGGCTGGAATTATCTCGCCACCCCAATCCTCACGGACGACTGACCATGCAAAACCGAGAGCTGTTCGTTAAAGACCCCCTGGCCTGGCAGATCGCCAACGAGGGCGTCTCCAGCAACAATGTCGAAGATCTCGATACCCTGCGCTATGAGCTGGAGACCTTTGTCTGCCAGGGGGAATACCAAGCGGGCCTCGCCAAGATCCTGCAGGGTTTTCTCGACAGCCTGGACAAAGAGCAACGGGCGGCCTGGGTCAGCGGATTCTTCGGCTGCGGAAAATCGCATCTGGTGAAGGTGCTGCGCTACCTCTGGACCGATTTCGCGCTGTCGGACGGCGTGACGGCGCGCACCCTGGCGACCCTGCCGCAAGACATCATGGACCTGCTCAAAGAGCTGAGCACGCGCGGCAAGCAGGGGGTTGGACTCCACAGCGCCGGCGGCACCATGAAGGCCGGCGTGGGCAGCGTGCGCCTGCGCCTCGCCGGCATCGTCCTGCTGTCGGTCGGTTTGCCCGAGAACCTGTCGGTGGCCCGCCTGCTGATGGACCTGCGCGACGAGGGGACGCTCGCGGACATCCAGGAGCGCATCCGCCTGGCGGGGCGTGACTGCCCCGAAATGCCGTGTGACGCGGTCATTGCCGACGCGGAATGGCAAGCGGTCTATCTGGTGACCCGCCGCCAGCCGCCACCCACCGAACCGCCCTCGCTCGATACGATGGTGCGGATGGTCGCCGGCCTCGGCGGTTTCCTCAACCGCAAAGGCGACGGCTTTCCGGGACCGCAAAGGATCTGGATCGGCCTGCAACGCGCCGCCGATTTCGTGCTCGCGCTGCAGGCGCAGAGCGACGCCAGCGGAAGTTATGGGTAATAGCATGGCTTGATGGCAACGACCGTATGCATGCCCGAGCCTTGGAGAGGATGCATATCCAAAAAGGGGAATCGAGGACATCACCTCGGTGCGCAGAGACGCGCACCGCGAGGGTCACATGGGTCTCTCGAAACTCAGCAACGATTCCACCTCGCGCACACCCAAAATGTCACCCGCCAGCGCCTCGGCAACTTGGCGCTCGGCCAGGGACGTGACGGTGCCGCGAAGCAACACCACCCCGTCGGTCGAGCTCACCTCCATGCTGGACGCGTTCACGGTGGTGTCGTAGCGCAGGACGGCCTCCAGGCGATTGGCGATCCAGGTATCGGAGCGCCGCACCTCGGCGACCGCAGCCTGCCGCTCGCGCTCTTCGGTTAAGATATCCGGGTCGACGTTGATGTAATTGAAGACCTCGCGAACCCCTTCGGTGGTCCTGACGAGTGTCGCCACGCGATCGGACGCTCCGGTCGAGCCGACTCGACCCTGGAAGCGAGCGATGCCCCCGTCGATCTCGACGGAAACCTCCAGCCCGCTCGTGCTGATCTGCCACTCCAGGCGCTCGCGGATCCTAGTCGCCACATCCAGGTCTTCGACCCGGACAGTGAGAGGCCCCGGGCTCGCCGCGAAGGCCGCATCCAGTTCGAGCGCGTTGTCGACCGGCACCCCATTCGCGACCAGGTTTGCCAGATCCTCGGCCAGGGTTCGCTCGATGACGCTCGGGACCGATCCCTCGATGCGCAGGCGACCGTCCTGCGAGAGGACCTGGATCGCATAGCCACTGAGGTGTTGGTTGAGAGCGATGATGGTCTCGACCTTGGCGGCGGTTGCAGCATCGGCATCGGCCAGCAAGGGCGATGCCGAAAGCAGGGCCAGTAACGCCGAGGTCATCAAGATGCGCTTTGGTCGTATCGATTTCATTCGCGTTGTTCTCGCTGTCGGGAATTCAGAATGCATGCGCGGCACGGGGCGAGGCCAGATGTCGACCCGGAACGACCATAACGCGTCCCGTCCGGGAATCCAACCAGGCCACCGGACATTACGGACACCCTTGGTCGGCACAGGCGGCCTCGCTCGTAACTCCGACCATCGTGGCACGTGGCGCAGAGCGCCACGGGGCAGGCGTGACACCGCAGAGCGGGTGTCACGAGCGACTGAAGTCTTGGATGGCCGGTCTTCATGAGGGAGGCCGCTTTCCCGCAACGCCGACCCACAACAGCACGGGCGACCCGAGCAGGTCTCGGGAGGTCCGAGGACGCGACCCATGACAAACCCTTTCCGCATGACGATCCTATTCGACAACTATCCCGGAGTCCCGGGGCTAAGCAGCCTTTGGGGTTTCGCAGCCCTGATTCGGATCCAGGGCCGAACCATCCTGTTCGACACGGGCAGCAACGGCCGGATTCTGCTGAAGAACATGGCCGCCCTCGACATCGCCCCGGAATCGGTCGATCTGCTCGTTCTCTCCCATCCGCATTGGGACCACATCGGCGGGTTTGACTCCGTCTTGGAGCTGAATCCACAGGTCAGCGTCGTGGTGCACGAGGGTTTTTCGAAGCATCTGATCAAGGATCTTCATGGCCTCTGCGGCAAGTTGGTTGTCGTCGGCGCCGATCCTCTGCAGCTTGCCCCGGGCGTCTTCTCGACCGGCATGCTCGAGAGCGACCCTTCCGAGCACGCCATTGTGATCGAAGCCGACGGGGTCACGGCAGTCATCAGCGGCTGTGCACATCCCGGAATGGAGCGGATCGTCGAGCACGCCTGGCGCCTGCTGGGGAAGAGGATCGATTGGGCCATCGGCGGCTTTCACCTGATGTACTCGGACGCCGCGGGGATCGACCGGACGATTCGCGCGCTGCAGGCCCTCGACGTCGCCTACGTGGTGCCGACCCACTGCACGGGTGACGCCGCAAAGGACGCGTTCCATCAGGCTTTCGGCGCGCGTTGTATCGATGGCGGCGCTGGCCGGGAGATCGTCCTTCTCGGACGAGCGGACTCGCACGGATAGCTGCCGATTCGCGACGGTCGCCGCCGTTGCTTCCGGCCGGTCGAACCGGATCCAGGTTCAAGGACGCGTGACACCGCTCCGAGACTGGGCAAGAACTCCACCGCTGCTGCACCGATAGGGGCGGACTGGTAGAATAGGCACCGACCCTGAGCTCACCGAGCCGCGCGGGCAGCGCGGCGGAGCCCCCGCGATGTGCGAGCGCCGCTACAAATTGGGACTGAACCGCCGCCAGGCGATGCGCTTGCCCCCGAGCGTGGATGACGACGTGAGCGAGGACCGCCTGGCGCGGGCCATCGACATCGACGTCGAGACCCTCGACCTTGCGGCGCTCGGCTTCCGCCACGCCGAGGGCGGGCTCACGCCGGGGCAGCCCTACGCGCCCGCCCACCTGCTCAAGCTCGACCTCTACGGGTATCTAAACCGCATCCGCTCCAGCCGCCGGCTGCAAGCCGAAGCCGAGCGCAACCTGGAAATCATCTGGCTCCTGGAGGGCCTGCGCCCGGTCTACCGCACCATCGCCGAGTTCCGCCGCACCAACGCCAAGGCGCTCAAGGCGGCCAACCGTGAGTTCGTCCTGCTGTGCCGCGAGCTTGATCTGGTCGGCGGGGAGCACCTCGGCATCGACGGCAGCCACTTCAACGCCAACGCCGGCGACGCGAGCGTCAAGACCCTGACCCAGCTGGAGCGCGAGCACGCCCGGTACCACCAAGAGCTCGACCGCGCCGACACCCGCGAGGACGCCGAGGCGGCACCGACGGGCGCGGTATCCGCCAAGCTCGACGAGCTCACCGCCCGCCAGGCGGCCAAGGCCGCGCGGATCGCCGCGCTGAAAGACACCGGCGAGACGCAGATCTCGCGCACCGACACCGACGCCCGCCGGCTCAAGAAGCACGGTAAGTCCACCGTCGGCTACAACGTCCGGAGCGTGGTCGACGACAAGCACAAGCTCATCGTCGTCGCAGAAGCGACCTCGGCCGGCAACGACGTCGGTCAGCTTGCCCCGATGGCCGAGGCCGCCAAGAGCGCGCTGGGGATCAAGGAGGCGGAGGTCTTCGCCGACGCCGGCTATTGGACAGAAGACGATATTGCCGCCTGCGAGCGCGCCGGACTCCTCCCTTACGTCCCCATCCCCGATACCGAGCGCGCCGTGCGCGACGCCGGACGCCTGCCCGCGAGCGCCTTTCACGACCTGCCCGGGCCAAACGTCCACATCTGTCCCGGCGGCGAGATCCTGCACCCCTATGGCGAAGTCGCACGCAACGGCAAGACGCTCAAGCGCTACGCCGCCAGGGCCGGGCGCTGCGAAGGCTGTCCGCTTGCCAAGCGGTGCCTGCCCGAGAAGACC
Source organism: Thiocapsa sp. C2-2m (assembly GCF_041903745.1). NCBI lineage: Bacteria > Pseudomonadati > Pseudomonadota > Gammaproteobacteria > Chromatiales > Chromatiaceae > Thiocapsa > Thiocapsa sp. C2-2m. The sequence goes on from NZ_JBBWVD010000008.1 coordinate 93,606, forward strand.
CCCTACCGGCAGATCTACCGCTCGGAGCTGGCCGATGTAGTGGAAGGCCATCGCGCGCGAGCGGCGCTCTGCGAGCACCCCTTCGGCACCCTCAAGCGCTGGATGGGCCGGGACCACTTCCTGGTCCGCGGCCTGGAGAAGGTCCAGGGAGAACTGGCCCTTTTGGTCCACTGCGACAACTTCCGACGGGTCTCGAGCATCCTCGGACTCGACGGATTCCGGGCGGCCTGTGAAGCGCGCCGCCGCTCGGGCGGAAGGCCAACTCGAAGCGTCATTTTTCAGCGTCTGCAGCTCATGAGGACGCCTGCAAGGGCGCCTCGCGCGCCGGTCCGCCTCGCGGCGCCGATTCGCCACCGCCGCCGCCGCGGCGCCTTTGCGGTCCCGCCCGCCGCCCCGGCGAGTGCTTGAGCGGGTCGACGGGCGGCCGCGGAATACTTGCCCGGTCTCGGAGCGGGTGTCACGAGCGTCAGTAGGTTTGGGTGGCCGGTCTTACGAGCGAGGCCGAGAAGGACAATTCGACCGCTTGGATATCGCGCACATGCCGAGGAGATCGATGACGTGGGAAAGAGCGCGCAGCGCGAGCTGGCGAGCCGAATGGCCGTGTTGCGTGCCCATCTGTTGAAATGGAGGTACCAGCATCCGCGATGCACCCGCGCCGACCGGCGAGGCACACGTCAAGACCTGACCCCGCTGATCTTCCAATCGAGACACCGAGCTGAGCCGATCATGTCCGAGCACGCCGTCGCACCGCATATCCAGGTCATCGACCGGGCCGCCGCCCTGCTCGACGCCATCGCCCGTTATTCCGAGCCCGTGAGTCTCAAGATTCTGGCCGCCGAGACGGGGCTGCACGCCTCGACCGCGCATCGCATCCTGGCCTCGCTGATCCAGAACCGGTTCGTCGAGAAGGACTCGGTCGGGCGTTACCGTCTCGGGCTGCGGTTGCTCCAACTGGGTGTGCGGCTGCACGCCAACGTCGATGTCCGTGCCATCGCCCGCCCCGTGATGGATTCGCTGCGCGACCGGTTGGGCGAGACCGTGAACCTGACCATCCGCGAGGGCGACGCGGTGGTCTATATCGAGAAGGCGACGCCGAACCGGATGATCCATGTGCAGCAACTGGTGGGCTCGCGTGCCCCGCTGCACGTCACCGCGGTCGGCAAGCTGATGCTGGGCGCCGCCGGCGAGGAGGCGATCCGAGCCTATGCCAACCGCACCAATCTGCCCGCCTACACCCGCAACAGCGTCAGCACCCTCCCCCGCCTGCTCGCCGAATGCCGCGAGTCGCTGGCGCAGGGATATGCCTTGGACAACGAGGAGGCCGAGCTCGATGTCGGCTGCATCGGCGTTCTGCTCTACGACAGCACCGGCAACGTGAGCGCCGGGCTGTCGGTCTCCGCCCCGATCGAGCGCCGCCGGCTCGAGTGGACCACCGATCTCATCGAGGCCGCCGAGCAGATCTCAGCGCAGCTTGGCCATCAGCCAACGCATGCGCAGTCCCACTCGGCCTGATCGCTCCGCCGGCCCTCACGCGACGCAGACTTCTGCAGGCTCGCCGCAGTCCACCACCCGACACGTCAGCGGGTCGAGCCGCGCAGGCTCGAACCAAGGCACGCGCTTTTCGCAACTTAGCCGCAACACCTCCGCCCCGCACTCGCAACCGGGCGGCAACACATCCGCACCAGTAGGCATTTCGGAGATGCCAACAGAACCTGTGGATAAGTCTGTGCAAAATCTCTGATCAAGGCGTCCGAAGGCATACGGTTGCTCGGTCGCAAACAGATCGGTCAGATCTTGATCGCCTGAATTTTACCTCATTAAAACAATAGATTGACATTTCGTGAACGATCAGCACACGATTGTTTGAATGATCAAGGACACGGCGAGAAGAGGCACCGAGTCCATGTGTACAACCGGTTTGTCAAGGCTCATGCGACGTCCCCTTGGCACCGATCAGTTTCAAAATCTCTCACGGAAACACGGAGGCACGGAGCTACGACGCCGACTCAGGAAAGATCCCGGATTCTTCATGGCCTCCGCGTCGTCGTGAGAGGCATTGCGAGCTGGAACCAGAGTGCCGGCGTCGACTGACAGGTGACAAGCGACGTCCCGTTGTCGAGTCGACGGACGGGCACCGCCACCTCGTGCGCATGCCCGACGCGGCAGGCAACCGGATGAAAACATCTGAATATGCTGATAAATCGAGCAAGCCCGTCAGTCTGGACGAGGCTTGCACTTGCCCCGGAAAAGGCACAGGATTATACGGCCTGATGCGACCGATCGGAAGAATCGGCGACCCACGCCCCCTTCAAGCAGTCAGCCACCCGGACAAGACGTAAAAGAGCATGACGCCAAGCGATCTCAAGCCCGTTCGCGATCACATCGCCTCCCGCATCATCGGACAAGCGTCCTTCATCGACAGCATGCTGATCTGCCTGCTGAGCGACGGGCATCTCTTGGTCGAGGGCATGCCGGGTTTGGCCAAGACGACCGCAGTGAAGGCGCTCGCCGATGCGCTCGAGGGCGACTTCCACCGCATTCAGTTCACGCCGGATCTCCTGCCGTCGGATTTGATCGGCACCGACATCTATCGCCACGAGAAAGGCGAGTTCGAGTTCCGACCCGGCCCGCTCTTTCACAACATCCTGCTGGCCGACGAGGTCAACCGCGCCCCGGCGAAGGTCCAGTCGGCCTTGTTGGAGTCGATGGCGGAGCACCAGATCACGGTGGGGCTCAGGACCTATCCGCTGCCCAAGCTCTTCATGGTGCTGGCGACCCAGAACCCGGTGGAGCAGGAAGGCACCTATCACCTGCCCGAGGCGCAGCTCGACCGCTTCCTGATGCAGGCGGTCGTGACCTACCCCAGTCGCGACGAGGAACTGAAGATCCTCGAGCTCGACGCCCGCCAGCAGAAGGAGCCCGAGACCGCGCCGGTCGAGCGCCTCAGCCAGGCCGATCTCTTCGCGATGCGTCGCGACGTCGCCGGGCTCTACCTGGATCCCAAGCTGCACAGCTATATCGTCGACCTGGTGCAGGCGACCCGTCAGCCGAAGCTCTATGACCGCGACCTCGGGCGTTGGTGCCGCTTCGGCGCCTCGCCGCGCGCCAGTATCGCCGTGGCCCGCTGCGCCCGCGCAAGGGCTTGGCTCGACGGCGACGACTTCGTCGCACCGCACCATATTCAGGCCGTCGTTCCCGAGATCCTGCGCCATCGTCTACTGCTGACCTTCGAGGCCGAGGCCGAGGGGGTGACCACGGACGTCTTCGTCAACCGACTACTCACCCTGGTGGCCATCCCCTGACATCGGCCGCCGTCGCATGAGTCTCTACCCCCGTCTCGACGACCTGCTGGAGCTGCGCCATCAGGCCCATACGCTCGGACTGCCCTCTCATCATCTGGTTAACTCGACCTTCGCCGGACTCTATGCGTCGGTCTTCCGCGGCGCGGGGGTCAACTTCGAGGAGGTTCGCGAGTATCGCGAGGGCGACGACATCCGCTATATGGATTGGAAGGTGACGGCCCGCACCAACGAGCCGCACATGAAGATCTTCCGCGAGGAGCGCGAGCGCTCGGTGATGCTCTGTGTCGACAAGGGCCCGCACATGGCCTTCGGCACGCGCGGGACCTTCAAGTCGGTGCAGGCGGCCCGCGCGGCGGCCCTGATCGGCTGGGCGGCGAGTCGGCTCAACGACCGGGTCGGCGGACTGGTCTTCGGCGACCCCTCCACCGGGCTCCAACACTTTCGCCCCTCGCGCGGTCGCCGCGCGCTCTGGCAACTGCTGCGCGCCCTGACCGTGCCCGGCGCCGAGCTGGATCCGTCCATCGACTGTCTCGGCGGTGCGTTGCGGCGGGCGACCTCGGGCCTGCCGACCGGCTCGCTCGTCTTCGTGATCGCCGATCTCAACCGCGATGCCATGGGGCTGGAGGCCATCCTCGGTGATCTGGGACAACGCAACTCGGTCGCGCTGATCCCGGTCGACGACCCGGCGGATTGGGAGATCCCGGCGATGGGCATCACCACCTTCACCGGTACCGACGGCACCCTGGTCGAGGTCGACACGGACGACCCGCAGGCCCGGCGCAGCTATCGCGAGGCATGGGAGGAGCGGCGCGCCCTACTCCAGGCGGTGGTCCATCGCCTCGGGATCATCCTGCTCCCGGTGCGGACCGACGCCGAGATCCATCTCAGCTTGATCCGCGCCTTGGAGCAGCGGGCGCGCTCGAGGGCCGTGTGATGGACCCGATCCTCGCTCCCTCGCCGCCCATCGCGATGCTGCGCGGTATCCACGATATCCCGCCCATCCATTGGTGGCCGCCGGCCCCCGGTTGGTGGCTGCTGGCGATCGCCCTGACGCTGCTTGCCCTCCTTGTTTGGCGCTTGCGTGCCCGGCTCAGCCTGCGCATCCCCATCCCCGGCATCACACTCGGCAGTTGGCGCTGGGAGGCCGCTGCCGCGCTCCGTGATCTCAGACGCCGCGCCGGCAAGGGGCAGGACGCCAAACAGACACTCGGCGAGCTCTCCGAGCTGCTGCGCCGCATCGCGATGGCCCGACTCGGGCGTTCGGCCTGCGCGGGTCTCGTCGGGACCGCCTGGCTCGACTGGCTTGCCGCACAGGATCCGAACGGCTTCCTCTGGCACGAGCGCGGTCGCATCCTGATCGACGCACCCTACGCACCGGCCGGCGCACTTCACAAGGGTGTCGGCCCGAAGGATCTCCTGGCGCTGATCGACGCGGCGCTCGCCTGGGTCGAGGTCCGCGACGCGCCGCAGGGTCGGCGCCACGTCCTGATCCGCCGCCTGACCCAAGGCACCATCCAGCGCCTGCCGTGGCTCGGAGCGCGGGGGAGCGCCCGTGGTTGAGATCCGCCATGTTTGAGTTTCATTGGCATTGGGCCGCACTCCTCTTGCCCTTGCCGCTTCTCCTGCCCTGGCTTTGGCCCGAGCGCGGACAGGATCCAGGCGAGACGACGCTCGAAGGTCAGCGTGTCACCCTGCTGCACCCGCAGATCGTCGCACTCCAGGCGGCCTTTGCCGCGCGACGCCCCGGTCTGCAGCTCACCGGCTGGCTGTATCGGACCTTGCTCTATCTGCTCTGGATCGCGCTCGTGCTCGCGCTGATGCGTCCGCAGTGGCTGACGCCCTACACCGAGATCAGCACGCCGGGGTACGATCTCATGATCACGGTCGACGCCTCGCACTCGATGGAGGCGCTGGATTTCACGGTCGATGGCCGCCCGGTCAACCGCATGAGCGTGGTGCGAGGGGTCATGGGCCGCTTTATCGAGGGTCGCAGCGGCGATCGCGTCGGGCTGGTGGTCTTCGGCAGCCAGGCGTTCGTGCTCTCGCCCCTGAGCCTGGACCGGCTGGCCGTGCGGCAGCTCCTCGACGGGATCGTCCCGAGCATTGCCGGTCCGGCCACCGCGCTGGGCGACGCCATCGCGCTCGGGGTGGTGAAGCTGCGCGAGCGTCCCGAGGGGTCGCGGGTCATGATCGTCATCGCCGACGGGGACAACAATGCCGGACGTTTCGCACCGAGCGAGGCGGCGACGGTGGCCCGACAGAACGGGGTGCGCGTCTACGTGATCGGGGTCGGCAGCAAGCAGGCGAGCATCCCGATCCTCGAAGAGGGCGTGGTGCGGTATCGCGACGATCTGACCATGGACGAAGGCGCCCTCGAAGAGATCGCCGAGCTCACTGGCGGGGCCTATTTCCGTGCCACCGATACCCGCGCGCTTGAGGAGATCTCGGCACGCATCGGCCAGCTCGAGAAGACCGAGGCGGAAACACGCACCGCCTACCTGCCTCAACCGCTCTACCGCTGGCCGCTCGGACTCGCCCTGATCGCGTTGCTCGGTCTCGGCCTCTTCCCCGAAGGCCGCAAGCGCTTCGTCGGGAGGACGGCGGGTGTTTGACGGCGGCTTTCACTTCGAGCAACCCCTGTGGTTTCTGGGCCTCCTGGCCTTGCTCCCGGTCGCCTACTGGCTCAAGCGCAGCGCGGCCCGCGCAGCCCAAGGCCCGCTGCACCGCTATGCCGATCCGCACCTGCTGCCGCATCTGACCGGGACACGCGATCTGCGCACCACCGAGCGCTGGGGCCGCTATCTGAGCTGGGCTCTCTTGTGGGGGCTCATCCTCACGGCGATGGCCGGCCCGCGCTGGGACGCCACCGACGTACGGCTCTTCCATCCTGGAAACAACCTGTTGATCTTGTTGGATATATCTCGTTCCATGCAGGTCACCGACGTCACCCCGAACCGCCTCGGGCGCGCCCGCCACGAGATCAGCGATTTGATTCGCAAGAACCGCGAGGCGCGGCTCGGCCTGATCGTCTTCGCCACCGTGCCGCACGTCATCTCGCCGATCACAGAAGACACCCAGACGATCCTCAATGCCCTGCCCGCCTTATCGAGCGAGCTTGCCGACCCGAACCTGCAGGGCAGTCGCGTGGGCGCCGCACTCGCGCGCGCCGAGCTGCTCCTGGCGGGCCTCCCCGAGGACAGCGCCCGCTCGATCCTCTTGATCTCGGACGGCGACTTCGAGGAGCCCGACCTCCCCGAGCAGTTTGCCGTGCTGGCATCCCGAGGGATCCGCATCCACACGCTGGGCATCGGGACGACGCAGGGCGGATTGGTGCCGGGACCGGCCGGCGGATTCATCCGGGATCTCAGCGGCGAGCCGATCCGCTCCTCGCTCGATGACGCGCTCTTGGCGCGTCTGGCGGAGGCCGGCGCCGGCATCCATCGGATCGCCGACTATCGTGACTCGGACTCGGACGCCATCCTGCGCGCAGTCTCGGTCTCGCGCCTGCCGCCGCAATCGAGCGAAGAGCGCACCCGGGTGTGGAACGAGCGCTATTGGATCCCCGTCGTTCTCGTCATGCTGCTTCTCCTGACCCGGTTCCGCGCGCCGATTCGGCGGCGGAGGTCTTCCACATGAGCACCCCGTTGATCCTACGCCACGGCGTTCTTTCCCGCTCCGCCGCAGTGCTCCTCATGCTCGCCGTCTGCCTGCCGTATCCGGCAGTCGCCGGATGGTTCAAGACCTCCGAGCAGGAGGCGCTCGAGACCTATCAGTCGGGTGACTTCGACACCGCCGCGGAGTCCTTCTCCGATCCCTATCGGCAAGGCGTCGCCCTCTACCGCGCGGGGCGACTCGACGAGGCCGAACGCGCCTTCAACCAGGCCGAGCAAGGCAAGGAGGGCCAATCGGCCCGTTACAACCTCGGCAACACCCGCTTCGAGCGCGGCGACTACACAGGCGCCGCGACGGCCTACGAGTCGGTTCTGCGCGACGATCCGAGCCACACGGATGCGGCCCATAACCTTGCCGTCACCCGAGCCACCTTGGCGAGGCTCGAGCAGGAGCAGTTTCGCGACGAGTCCGAACAAGAGGACGGGGAGGATCCGACACAGAGTGCCGAAGATCGCGATCAGGCATCACAAGAAGAAGAGCAACAGGAGCAGCAATCGCCACAGGAGAAGTCCGAGGAGGCGCAGCAGTCCGAGGAGGCGCAGGAATCAGAGGAGGATAGTCAATCCGAGGACCAACAGCAGGGGGAGCAGCAACAGCCATCCGAGCAACAAGAAGGCGCGGAGCAGCAACAAGAATCCGAAGGCGAGGAATCCGGCGACGAGCAGGGCGAGGACAGCGGCGCTCAGGATCAATCCTCCGACGGCTCGGGCCAGCAAAGCGAGTCGCAGACCGAGGGTGAAGGCGACGAGGCGGGTGAAGGGCAAGGCAGCGACGCATCCGAACCCACCGATGGCGAGGCGCAGGGTGACTCCAGCGACGCACGCGGCGCGGATGAATCGGAACAGGCCGGCACGACAGCGGACACCGCAACCGACTCGGAGGGCGGCGAGTCCAATCAACCCGAGACCGACAGCGATCGAGGCGACGCCGGGGATCGGACCACGCCGAACGGCGCATCCGGCGAGGAGACTGCATCCGAGTCCGAATCCGGAAAGGACGGCGAGCCCGGCGATGTCAGCGAGGGCGGCGGCGAGGACGAGCCCGAATCCAGGCCATCGACCGAACCCTCCGCAACACCGCAAGAGGACGAGCCCGCCGACGGCGAGGAAGACCCGACGCAAGCACCGCGAGACGAATCGCCCCGAGATGAATCATCCGGGAACGACCCAATGGACGGGCGTGACCCGAGTCTCGGCGAGCCCGAATCTCACGACGAAAACGGCAAGGAGCCGGATTCTGCAGAGCCGGGTCGCGCAGACGCCCCGGGCCCCGACCCGAGCCAGCCCGACCGCGAAGACGGTGGCACCGACGACGCAATCGGCCGGACACCCCGTCCGGATCGGCTCGGTCCGGCAGAGGTGAAACCACCCGAGACGCTCGGCACCGAGGCCCAGCCGGAGGCCGCAGAGCGTTTCGATCAACTCGGCGATCGCCCCGGCGACCAATTGGGCGAGGACACGACGGACGAACGAGGCGCGATCGACGGCTCACCCGCGCTGGGCGCAGGAATGGACGTGATGGAGCAGCGACTCAAGCAGGTGGAGGGCGACCCGTCACTCTTAATCCGCAATCAGTATCGCCTGGAGGAGCTGCGTTGGATGCAGACGACGGGTGCGCCAATCTTGGAGAATCGTCCGTGGTGATGCGCACCGAAAGTCTCCGACGTCACGCGACGCCGTTCGGCCTGGTGATCCAGGCGTCGAGTCCGATACTTTGCTTGATTCCGATCCTGATACTGGGCCTGACGCTGGGGTTGTTCGGGCCAGCGGCGAGCGCCTGGCCCTATGGTCCTCCGGGACAGCAGCCCTTCCAGCCTCGGGGACCCTACGGCCAACCCCCGCCGCAGGCCGGGTCCTGGCAGTTCCGCCCCCAACCGCCGAGTACCGCGCAAGGCACCCCGCCGGCCAATCCGCAGGGTGTTCCCCCGGCCTATCCGCCGGGTCAGATGCCGGCACCCGGTTACGGTCAGTTCCCGCACCAGATGCCGGGGCAATATCCGGGGCAATACCGAACCCAGGCTCAAGGCAAGCCGCCTCGGCTCGAAGCCACGCTCGACGAGCTGGAACCCTATGTGCAGCAGCCATTGCTGCTGCGTCTTCGGCTCATCACCTCGGACAATCCCAGTGAGGCCACGCTCGATCTCCCGGCGACCGGAGACGCAATCGTCCAGCGTCTGGACGGACCGACCCCGGAGTCCCGCGCTGCCGAGGGTGGCCGGCGCGAGATCGTCAACACCTTCATCCTAACCCTGATCCCGTTGCGACCGGGCAGTATCGAGATTCCCCCCATCAAGGTGACGGGAACCGTACGCGGCATGAGCGGCGGCATGCAGCGCTTCGAGTCGGTGACCGACCTCCCGATTCGCCTTCAGGTTCGACCGGCCGTGAGCGCGGTGACGCCCTGGCTGCCCCTGAGATCATTAAGTCTCAAGGCCGACATCGGTCGCGAAACCACTTTGGTCCCCGGGCAGCCCGTCACGCTGGCGCTGGAGCTTGTCGCCACCGGAGGCACTGCAGCGCAGTTGCCGAGCCTGGAGGACCAACTCGCCGGACCGGATCACCGCGTCTATCGCGAGCAGGTGCTCACGGAAAGTGGCCTCTCGGCAGACCGCCGTGATCTGGTCGCACGCCGTACCGAGTACTACACCCTGGTCCCTCAATCCTCCGGTCGACTGACCCTTCCCGAGATCGGTGTCGCCTGGTGGAACACCGACTTGGGCACCCGAGAGCTCGCGAGTCTGCCGATGCGTACCTTGAGCATCGGCGGAGAGAGCGGCCCCTTCGGCATGCCCTCCTCCGTCATGACCGCGGAAGACTGGAGCTTTGTATGGCTCCCGCTGACGGGGCTTCTGCTGCTGCTCGCCGGCTATTGGGGCGGCGTCTTCTACGCCACCAAATCGCAGCCGCAGGATCGACCGCCCGCCCGAACGGCGGCAGGGCTCGTCGGCAGACTCAGTGCATTCGGTGCCCTGATAGGCAACCGCTGGGGTCGCCTCGCCCGTCGGCTGCGACCCGAACCGCTGGTCGCGCGCATGCGCGCAGCCGCGGCTGCAGCACTCCCCCCGAGCAGTCGATTCCTGCTCTGCGTGGGCCACGCCAATCGCGCATCGGACCCCGTCGACTGGTGCGACCGCTTCGAGGCGGATGCCCGCAGCCGGCTCCGCTTCCAAGGCGAGGCCACCCAGCCCAACCTCACCCGGCTCATCTTGAGCTTACGCCCGCACGCGGATCCGGCGACCTTGACCCGGCTGATGCAGGAGCTGGACGCCGCGCTCTACGGCCGACAGGATCTCGACTTCTCGCGATGGAAACGCGACTTCATGCGACAAGTCGGCCGCGGCGCCGCGCTGCGTCCGCGCAAGGACCGCGTCGCCCGGATCAAACGTGCCGCTTTGCCGGCCCTCAACCCCGGTCGTTGAGCCGCTGCGGGTTCAGGATTCCGGGTGCGGGGTTCAGGGTGCGGGGTGCGGGGCCAACGATAAATTTCCCCGAAAGGAAACATCTAAGGCGATTGCCGAACGAATTCCTGCGTGACCCTGACCGCCGATTTTCGGGGGACAACGGGCTTGCCGCGCGCCTGAAGATGCATTCGCGTAAAGGCCGCGCCCAGTAAGAGAATCAGCGCCGAGAAATAGACCCAAAACAGGACGATCACCAACGAGGCCGCCGCTCCGAAGGTGGACGCCTTCGCGGTGTGTGCGAGAAACAGGGTCATGCCGTAGCGACCGATTGCGAACATCAGCGCGGTGACAATGGCGCCGATCATCACATCCCGCCAAGAGAGGATCACGTCCGGCATCACTTTGAACAGGGTTGCGATGAATACCGTCGCGATCAGCAATGCGATCGCCGATTGCCCGCCACTCCACAAGAGCTCCAGGCCCGGCCACGACAGGTCCAGGTAGGGCGCGATCGTACTCAGCGCTGTGCTGATCACGCTGTAGAGCAACAACGCCAGACCGATCAAAAGGACCACGAACAAGGCCAAGATCCGCGTCATGGCGATGTGCAACAGACCGCTGCTTTCGGGATTGGGTCTGACACCCCAGATGGTGTTGAGCGAGAAGCGCAATTGGGCGAAGACGGTGGTTGCACCAACCACGACGGCGCCGATCCCGAGCAGGGTCGGCATCAAGCCCGTCGTCTCCACCCGCGACATCAAGGCCGCGTGCTCGATCGCTTGAGCCGCGCCGACCCCGATGGCGTCCTGCAGCCGGGCGGCAATCTCGCCTTGGGCCGCACTTTCGCCCAGCACCAGGCCCAAGACCGCGGCGACGATGACCAAGGTGGGTGCGAGGGAGAAGAGCGTAAAGAAGGCCAAGGCGCCGGCATGGCTGAAGGCGTTGTGCTCGAGCCAGAGCTTGCCGGCATCCCGGACGAGCTGGAATCCATCGATCGATCTTGGTGCGACAGGCTTCGGGGCTTCCGTCATTTCCATTGATATCCGACAGCCCGTCATGTCAGTGGGTCATCGCGTCGATCTCGGCGAGCAGACGCGTGTAGTCCGGCGATTCGGGTGCGGCATAGTGGAAGTTCTTGAAGAGGCCAGTCAGCTTGTTGAAATGGTGTCGCACCGCGGTCTTGTCCTCGAAGCTGCGCTCCTGCTCGACGATGCCCCAGACGCGGTCGAAGGTGAGTTTTTGGCGATCCATGGGGACCGCGCCATCGACATCGTCGAAGGCGTCCTGCTGGAGGAAGACCATGTCGAGGAAGAGCGCCTTTTGATAGACGACATAGTCGTCCGTCGTGATGCCTTCTTCGCCCGTCACCTGCATCATTTGCTGGACGCTGTCGCCGCGGACAAGGGAATCCTTCAGGGCCTTGACGCGCTCGGTCCAGGTCGGATCCAGGTTGCGGGCATACCAGTCGGACAACTGCTCCAGGTAGCGCGACCAGGAGATCAGCGGATCGATCGCCGGGTAGAAGCGGCGGTACGCACGGTCGTAAGAGAGCCCGAGGAAGCTCTTGACCGTGCTGAGCGTGCCCTGCGTGACGGGTTCTTCGAAGTTGCCGCCGGCCGGGGAGACGGTGCCGATCATGGTCAGGCTTCCCAAGCTGCCGTCGGCGCTGCGGATCAGGCCGGCGCGCTCGTAGACGCTGCGGATCGCCGATTCCAGATAGGCCGGGAAGGCCTCCTCGCCCGGAATCTCTTCCAGGCGCCCCGAAGTCTCGCGCATCGCCTGTGCCCAGCGGGAGGTCGAGTCCGCCAGGAGTAGGACGTGATAGCCCATCTGGCGGTAATACTCGCCGATGGTGATGCCGGTGTAGATCGACGCCTCGCGCGCCGCGACCGGCATGGAGGAGGTATTGCAGATAATGATGGTGCGGTCCATCAGCGAGCCGCCGGTCGCCGGGTCCTTGATGCGCGGGAACTCCTGGATGGTTTCCACGACCTCGCCCGCGCGCTCGCCGCAGGCAACCACCAGCACGATATCCACGTCCGCATGCTTGGCGAGCGAATGCTGCAGCACGGTCTTGCCGGCACCGAAGGGGCCGGGGATGCAGGCGGTCCCGCCGCGCGCGACCGGGAAGAAGGTGTCGATGGTCCGCATGGTCGTGATCATCGGCTCGTTCGGATAGAGCCGCTCGGTCGTGCGCGCGCGCAGCATCTGCTCGGTCAGGGGGCGGCGGACCGGCCAGCGCTGGGTCAGGTCGACCGAGTGCTCCTCGCCCCCGGCATCGCGGATGCGCGCGACCGGGGTGTCGAGCGTCACGCTCCCTTCCTGGATCCAGGTGACCTCGACCTCGCCAACCTGGTCGAACGGCACCATGATCTTGTGCGTGAAGCGACCCTCCGCGACCGTGCCGAGCAGGCCGCCGGACCCCAGGCGCGCACCTTGCGACACGGCAGGGACGAAGGACCATTTGCGCTCTCGGTCCAACGGATCGACGTCCACGCCGCGCGGCAGGAAGATGCCATGCGCGATGGCGATCTTGTCGAGCGGGCTTTGCAGGCCGTCATAGACTTGACCCAGTAAGCCGGGTCCGAGGATGACCGACAACATCTCGCCGGTCTGCTCGACCGGATCGCCGATGGTAATGCCACGCGTATCCTCGAACACCTGGACGTCGGCAGTATCGCCGCGCACCCGCAGGACCTCGGCCTTGAGCCGTTCCTGGCGTCCATCGGTGGGAACCCGTCGCGGCAGGATGAGGACCACCTCGTTCTTCATCAGGGGGCGGCGCGTCCCCTTCTCCCAGCCGGCCTCGATGGTCACCAGGCTCTCCTGCACCGCGATCACCCGTGCGAGTGCGTCGGCCTGTGTCGCGGGTGCCTGTGGGACTATCGGTGCGTCGTCGCGCATCTCGGCGAGGTCCTGTGTCGGGGAGGCGCCTTCGGATGCACGCGACCGGTCCTCGTGCTTGGGCTTGCCTCGGGTCGTGTGTCTTGCCATGAGTTGATCCAGTAGGGCGCCGACGTCGAGCCAGCGGTCGACAGGGTTAAACCGCGTCTAAACCGCGTCCAGAGCGACAAGCGTCGTTTTCATTGCTCGCTTAGCTTCGGAGATTTTCTTGATCCCAGTGAGACGCGGTTTAGAGTTTAAAATTTTTCAATACTTTAAACCGCGCCAGCTCCAGCGGTCGTCACGTCTGCCGCGGCCGATCCCATCCAAAAACATCGCATACTGCACCGGGCGCGGTTTAAATGCGTTCCGGTCGGGCAGCAGCGGCGGACGGCCGCAGGCTCTTCTCGACCCCCGCCATCGCCTGCTCGACCAGCTCGTCGAAGCGTCGTGCGGCCTCCGCGCCGTCGTACGTCGTCCAGCGCGCGATCATGTCCCAGCGCAGGACGTAGATGACGACGGCCTCGAAATCGAGATAGTGCCCGTCGCTGCAGCTCTCCAAGTGGTTCCACACCGCACCGAGCAGCAGGCGCTCCAGATCGACGGTGGCGCCGCGGGCGAGCAAACGCTCGGCCTCGGGCAGCCAGGGAAAGGCGCGTTCGAGACCGAAGGCGGGCTCGTTCCAGTGCTGCATGATCCGGCTCGTCCAGCGGCCGAAACCCCAGCGGCGATCGCGCGGCGCGGACTCGCCGCGGTGCCGCCGCCGCAGGGCGGCGACCAGCGTGCGCATCTCAAGACGCCAGGTCACCAGATCGCGGATAAAGGGGTTCGTGATCCCGTCGATGACCTGTTTGGCTCGGACCACGGACTGTGCGTCGGTCCGGTCGGGCTCCTGCTGGGCCCATTCGAGTAGGCGTCTGGCGTGGTGCAGACAATCCGCTTCTACCGGATCCAGCAAGGCGAGACGCTGGTTCAGTCGAATGCGCGACAAGGGGGTCTGTTTTGCACCGAAGAGCGGGCCATGATACGGCAACGCGCTCAAGAGCATCGCGTAACGGTCGGAGTGCGCCACGGTCGTCTCGTATCCTTACTTCACCATGCCTTCGAGGATGGCCCGAAAGCGTGGTTGCAGGTGCGCGAGCAGGGTCGCGGCGACCGTCTCGTCGGTCAGGTCGATGTGCACGTCCTTGCCCTTGAGTGCGAGCCGGATGCCCTTGCCGTCCGTTCCGGCAGCGACCCCGAAGGTCACGCCCTCGGCTAGGATGTTGCCCGCCAAGGAGAGCACGAAGTGCGACAAGGATCCTTCGCGAAGCTCCAGCGGGTTGCGGCGCAACTCCTCGGGGCTCACCAAGGCCTTCGGCAACTGGACCTCGACGGCCTGTCCGGCGTCGATCCCGGCCTCCGTGCGTGCCTCGGCGGCCACCTCCAGGATCAAACGCTCAAGGAATGCCTCCTGCTCGATCTTGACGGCAATCAGCCGTTTGACCTCGTCGCTGAAGCGATCGGAAAGGTCGGCCTTGAGCCGCAGCACGGTGTCGCGCATGGCGATCCGCAGGGCCTCTTCGCCGCCCTTGCGCAGCGCATCGACCTCCTGTTGGGTCGCCTCGCGGATGGCCTTGGCGCGGTTCTCGGCCTCACGCACGATGCGGGCGGCCTCGCGCCGCGCCTCCGCCGCGATCCGCTGCGCCTCGGCTTGACCGGTCTGCACGCCCTCGTCGCGCAGCCGCTCGATCAGCGCCTCGACGCCGGACGATGCAAGGCCCTTGAGTGCCCCCTTGTCTTCTGTGGTCATGGTGTCGCGCCCCTCGCTGCTCGTGCGGCTCATCCGGGGATCCCGCCGGCCAACACCAGCGCGAACACGAAGGCGAACACGGCGAAACCCTCGACGATGGCGGCCGGCGCCAACGACAGACCGAAGATCTCGGGCTTGGTCTTGCTCGCATGAATCGCCGAGGCGCACGCCTGACCCTGACGCATCGCCGAGAAGAGCAGCGCGAGACCCGACAGCAGACCGATGCCGAAGAGCGCCGGTGCGGTCACGGGCGTGACGTCGCGCTGCAGGCTGAACATGATGACGATGCCGTAAATGACCTGCGAGGAGGGCATCACCGAGACGCCGATGTAACGTCCGTAGCCGGAATCGGTGTCGACCATCGCCCCGATCGCCGCCTGCCCGGCCACGGAGCAGCCGATGACGCTGCCGATCGCACCCAGGGCCATAGGAGAGAAGAGTCCGGCCCAGCCCAGCGCAACCACAAATTCATTCATTCGCGCAACTCCGTCCGTTTAAAGGGTTTGAAGGGGTAGCCTTCGCCGGCCAGGGCCCAGTTGTAGAATTCGATGAAGTTGAGCCGCAACCCGTGGACCACGCCGCTCATGAGCGCGAGCAGCAGATTCAGCGCATGTCCGGCCAGGAGGATGAGGATGGCGAGCAGCAGTCCCAGACCGGGCAGCTCGGTCGCCACATCGCGCGCCAAGCCGTTGAAGGTTATGGCCATCGAGGCGGAGGCCAACCCGAGCGCGAAGAGTCGCAGATAGGAGAGCACGTCCCCGAAGACTTGGGTCACCCGCACCAGGTTGCTCAGGCCGTCGAAGCCGCGCAGGGCAAGCGTCTTGACGCCGTCCACGCGACGATCGCTGCCGAGGAGCAGGACCACGGCGAGCCCGAGGCCCATTAGGACCTGTGCCGAGAGGATCACCCACTCTGGTGCGCCGACATCGCCCGCGATCCAGAGCGTAAAGCCGCCCAGCATCACCGCGATCCAGCCGATGGCCACACGCCCCGCGGCTCGGCCGCGTTGAGCGCCCGCCATCTCGAGATTGGCGAGGATCAGGTGGACCACGCCGATCCCGACCGACAACCGCATCATGACCTCGAAGTTGTTGATATCGAGCAGATGCAGATGGCCAGGGAGGCTGTCCGGCCGGGGTGCGAAGCCGAAATAACTGCCGACCAGGACACCCCAAGCCAGGGATGTGCCGACCAGTGCCGCGGCCAGAATGCGCAGGCGCCCGCCGAGCGCGCTGCTGCCGATCTTGCGCCAATAGGCCAGCAACAGGACGCCCAGGAGGGCGGCGTAACCGGCATCGGAGAGGATCATCGCGAAGAAGGCCGCGAAGGAGAAGAACAGCACGCGCGAGGGATCCCAGGAGTCGTAGGCCGGCATCTGGTAGAAGGCCACCAGGTCCTGGCCGGCGGCGATGGGGCCGGGATTGTCGAGCAGGGTCGGCGGTGCGTCGTCCGGTACGGGCGCCTCCATCAAGAGTGCCAGGCCCTGTTGCTCGGCGAGTGCCTCGACCGGCGCGACCGCGTCCTCGGGCACCCAGCCCTGCACCAGAAAGAGCGACTCCTCGTCGCGCGTCTGCGCCTGTGCATGGCGAAGCTGCGCCTCGTCCTCGGCTTGGGCGAGATGTGTCGAGATGAGGTAGATCCAGCGGGTTAAGGCAACGTGCTCGGCCTGGATCTCTTCGAGCTCCAGCTCGGCCGCCTCGAGACGGCGGCGGACCTCCGAGAGACTCAGGGCCCCGGCCAGGGTGCGCGACACCGGCAGGGCGTCGCGGGGCGGCTCGTCCGGGTGGATCACCACGACCCAGGATTGACGGTTGTCGCGATGCACCACCTGCCAGGGCAGCTCGAGCGTGGCAAGCTGCACCATCTGGCGCTGCGGCACGATGTAGAACCAAAACTTGCGCCCGGCCAGATCCTGCTTGGGCGGCAGGGTGAAATCCCCCCAGGGCTCAAGCTCGGCGATGCGCTCGACCAGGGCATCGCGGCGGTCGCTCGTATCGCGCAGGCGTTGCTGATTGTCCAGGACGGCCGCGATAGTGCCGGGCAGATCGAAGCCCGCCGGGTCACGGACCTGACGACGCTTCTCGCGCATATCCTGAAGGTAGCGCAGGGCCTGCAGCGCCTCGACGGCGTGGCTGGCCGGCTCCTTCTCGGGCTCCCGCGGTGCCGGTCGCAAGGGGATCAGATGCAGACAGCCGAGCGTTTGGAGCCGCTCGAGCACGGCGTCCTTGTCCGTGGCGAGACCGGCCAAGGTCAGGCGCGTCAGGCGTTGAATGCTCATGCCGATGCCTCTCTGAGTCGTTTGCCCTTCGCGATCTTCGAGCGGACGATCGCCGCACGCTCGGCGTCGGAGAGGTGGACGCGAATCCGCTTGATGTTCTCGCGGGTACGCGGGATCAACACCTTATCGAACAGATTCACCCGCTGAGTCACCTTGCGCACCGCTTCATCGAGTAAAAGGAGACGACGATCGTGCAGCGCCAGTTGCGCTTGAAGCGTCAGCATCTCGGAGAGTGCTTCGACCAAGACGTCCACCCAATGGGGTTTGCTCAAGAAGCCGTAGTTGCGCTTGACGAGATCGAGCCCTTCGAGCACGGGCAGTCGCGTTCCCAGCAGATTCTCCTCGCCGAGGCGAGCGCCGCGCACCTGCACCAGGTCGGTCAGCGCGATCTCGCGATTGGCGAGCATGGGCAGGTTCTCGGTCACGCGCGCGCGCAGTGCCGCGATCTTGCGTTGGGTCTCCGCTTGCGCCAGGACCTCTTTCGCGCGCTCGGTCATGATCTGCTTGCGCTTCAGATCGAGCGAAGGCAGGTAGCGCTCGTAGGTCTGCAGGGCACGGTTCTGCTTGGCGAGCGAGGACTTGCTGAGACTGACGCGTGACATGCGATGGTCTGTCCCGGGTCAAGCCGCCGCTTGAATCGGCTCGTCGTCATCGAGCGTCGGGAGATACTTGTCGATCAGGTTCTCCTTCATCAGCAGCTCGTCGCGATCGAAACATTCGGCCAGGGTTTGCCAGCAGAGATCCAGGCCCTTTTCCAGCGGGATGCTCACATCGATGTCCATGAAGCGCTCCCGGAAGAGGTCCCCGAACTTGATCAAGCGGATGTCGAGCTCGGACAGATCGAAGGCCATCGCCTGTTTCTGCTCGGCATCGCGGGCGCCCGAGTAGAAGCGGATCATGGTGTTCATGATCTGGCTGTGGTCCTCGCGCGTGACCTTGCCGATCACGTGCTGCTTCAGACGCGAGAGCGAGCCGAAGGGGTCGAGCATGCCGTCGTGGAGATAGAATTGGCCTTCCGTGATGTAGCCGGTGTTGTCCGGGACCGGGTGCGTCACATCGCCGCCCGGCATCGTGGTCACGGTGAGGATGGTGAGCGAGCCGCCGTCCTTGAAGTCGGCAGCCTTCTCGTAACGTCGCGCAAGCTGGGAATAGAGATCGCCCATGTAGCCGCGATTGGACGGCACGGCCTCCATCGCGATACCCACCTCCTTCATGGCGTCGGCATAGGCGGTCATGTCGCTCAGCAGGACGAGGACCCGTTTGCCTTCCTCGACCGCGAACCGCTCCGCGACCGCAAGGGCCATATCGGGAACCAACAGGCGCTCGACCACGGGGTCGGATGCGAGGTTCACGAACATGACGGTGCGGGCGAACACGCCCGCGTCCTCGAAGCGACGCAGAAAGAAGTGATAGTCGTCGAAGATCAGACCAAGCCCGCCGAAGACGACGATGTCCGCATCCGCCTGGATGCCGATGCGTGCGAGCAGCGCGTTGTACGGCTCGCCGGCGACCGAGAAGATCGGGATCTTCTGACTCTCCACCAGAGAGTTGAAGATGTCGATCATGGGGACGTCGGTGCGCACCATCTTGGAGGCGAGCGAGCGGCGCGCCGGGTTTGCCGAGGGGCCGTCGATCTCGATCTTGGGGTCTTGAGCGAGGCCGGGTCCGGTATCGAAGGGGGTGCCGTCGCCTCGAAAGACGCGACCCAGGACGTTCGGCGAGTAGGTCACTCGCATCGGATGGCCGAGGAAGCGGACCGACGCCTGCGTGGAGAGCCCCTTGGTACCCGAAAAGACCTGAAGCGACACCAACTCGCCTTCGAGCCTGATCACGCGCGCCATCGATTTGAAACCGCTCGGGTCCTCGACCCAACCCAGGTCACCGAACGCGACACGCTGGCCTTGCTCGGACACCGGGGGCGGAACCAGTACCTTGAGCAGGTCGCCGACGATCTCCACGACCTTCGAGTAGCGCACGAGCGTATGGGACATCGGACGTCTTTCCCCGGGTGTTTGAACCGCGCCCAGCGCAGCATGTAATGTTCTTGGACGGAATCGGCCTCGGCAGACTCGACGATTGTCGGAGCCGGCGCGGTTTAGGTGCCTTTTTCAGGTCATGGAAGTTGCGCGACTGTGAATCCTCGGATCCCGAGTCTATGCGCCGCATATTCAAGGATCAAATTAAACTCGAGCGAAGCAGCCCCTCAAGACTCCCGCAACGCCGTCGTCACCGGAAGCCTGGCGGCACGGAGTGCCGGAAAGATGCCCCCGATGAATCCGATACCGAGCGCCCATTGCAGGCCGCGGATCAGAAGCTCCGGGGTCACCTGGAACTGGAAGACCACCTGACTGAAGTTCGATCCCAAAGTCGAGACCGTGAAGCCGTGAAACAAGGCCCAGGCGATCCCGGCCCCGAGGATTCCGCCCGCACAGGCCAAGGCCATGGTCTCGAGCATGACCGCAACGACGACCGGCAGTCCGGTAAATCCCAGCGCGCGCAAGGTGGCGATCTCGCGCGCGCGGCTCGCGACCGCCGCATACATGGTGTTGAGCGCACCGAAGACCGCCCCGAGCGCCATCATGACGGCGACCCCGATACCGACCGCCCGGATCACCCTGGTCAGACGCTCCGACTGTTTGCCGTAATAGGCGCGCGTGGTCTCCACTTCGACCCTCAAGCGCGGGTCGGCGCTCAGGGCCGCGCGCAGGCGCTCGATCGCCGCCGGCTCGGTCAACCGCACGGCGACGGATTGAAAGCCGTTGCTCCGGTAGGCCGCCGCGATGGACTCGGCGTCTCCCCAGACCTCCGACTCGTGCGTATCGCCCGAGGCGAAGACGCCGACGATGCGCCAGTCCTGGTTGTTGAGGACGATGCTGTCGCCGATCTCGACCCCGCTGAATTGTTGCAGCGCGCCCTGACCGACGATCAGCTCGCGCAATCCCGGTCGGAAGCGGCGGCCCTCGACGATCCGAACCTGCGGACGGACCAGCCAGGTGGCCGGGCCGACCCCTCGAACCTCGAGATTCGCATCCGTCCCCGTCGTTCGCTTCGGGACGCTGGCCACGACCACCACCTCGGCCGATGCAATGGGGCGGTCGTTCGCGTCGCGCTTGATGCCCGGGGCCTGGATGATCAGCGTCGTGGAGGGACGATCGAGCGCCGAGGAAAGCTCGGCGTTGGCCGCGGCGCGCAGCACCAGGGCGGTGTCGTCGCTGCCCGCACCCGTGAGCGTCGCCTCGAAACCCGTTGCCATCGCCTGCAAGGCGACCAGCACCCCGACCACCCCGGCGATGCCGACCACCACCACCGAGGTCGCCCCGAGACGCTCGGGTACCGTGCTCAACCCGACCCGGGCGACGGCGAGCGCCTGCCGCCCGGTTCGCGTCAGCACCAGCCAGCCGACGAAGACCAGCGCGAGCGCGATCATGAGCGCAGGGACCAGAATCCAGATCCCGAAGAAGGCTGCAACGGCGAGTCCCGCAGCGACCGTCGGCAAGGTCGACCGCAGTTGATCCAGGGCAACGCCCGACGCCGTCGGTCGCTCGCTCATCGTCCCGCCAACGCATCGACGATCCCCAGGCGCATCGCCTTGAGCGCCGGCGGCAGTCCGACCAGGATGCCGATGGTCGCCATCAGCCCGAGCCCCAGCAGCCAGCTCTCCGGACGCATCGCCACGTCGAGCTGTCCGGAGCTGGCCTCGCCGATGACCGGAAGGGCCAGAGTGGCGAGTACGAGCCCGATCAGGCCCCCGAGCAAAAGCAGTACGAGCGCCTCGGCCATGACGAGAAGAAGGATCGCGCGGTTGGTAAACCCGAGCGTCTTGAGCACCGCCAGCTCTGGAATCCGCTCGCGGATGGATTGCGCCATGGTATTGCCGGTGAGCAGCACCAAGGTGAAGAACACCGCGGCCATGATCGCCGTGACGATGAGCCCGATGTCACCGATCTGTTTGGCGAAGGCGAGTTGGAACTCGCGCTCGCTCTGGGTGCGTGTCTCGGAGGCGGAATTGGCGAACTGACGGTCAATCGCCTGCGCGATCCGGTCGGCCTGCGACGCGTCCTCGACCCGCACGATATACCAGCCGACCGTGCCTTGCCCGATCTCGCGCCCCTCGTCGAAATAGGTGTGGTGAAACAACATCTGCTTCTCCGCGGCACGAAGCTCCGGCTGGGCGGCCTCGAAGATGCCGACGAGGTCAAAGGTCCAAACCTCTCCACCGTCGCGATTGGGGTAGATGGTCGGGCGCAAGGGGATCTTGTCGCCAACCTTCCATCCGTGCAGATCCGCGAGACCCTGTCCGACGATCGCTCCGGTACGCGTCTTGAGGAAGGCTTGACGCTGCGCCTGCGGGAGGACCAACTCCGGATACATGTCGAGATAGGTCTCGGGCTCGACCGGGAAATTCGGGAAGAAGTTCTTCGGGTCCTGATAGATACCCCCGAACCAGCTTGCATGGGTGACCGCCTTCACACCGGGCGTCGACTGGATCCGGGCCAGATCCGCATAGGGCAAGGGCTGAATCAGCGAGAGGCGCGAGGACGTAATGAGCCGATCGATCCCGATCACGCTCTGAGGCGCGTTGAACGCCACCCGCACGGCATCCAGCATTCCAAAGAGCGCAAAGGCCGCCGCCACCGAAAGCAGCGTGAGCAGCGTGCGCGTCTTCTTGCGCATGAGCGCGGCGAAGAGAAGAGGGAGATATTTCATCGCGAGGAGACCCTCCGGCCACCAGCCACCAGCCACCTACCAACAGAAGTCGGGAGCAACGCGTAGGATGGGTAGAGCGCAGCGAAACCCATCTTTCAGGCTCCGATCTCAGCCTGCTCGACCAGAATCCCCTTATCCAAATGAAGGATCCGTCGCGCAAACTCGGCCGCTTTCGGGTCGTGGGTCACCATGATCATGGTCTTGCCGTATTCGCGGTTGAGCCGTTGCAGGAGGGTCAGCACCTCCTCGGCCGAGTGGCGGTCGAGATCCCCCGTGGGCTCGTCGCAAACCAAAAGCGTCGGATCCGAGACGATCGCCCTGGCGATGGCGACGCGCTGCTGCTGGCCGCCGGAAAGCTCGTTCGGCTTGTGGGATGCCCGGTCGGCGAGTCCGACCAGATCGAGCGCAATCGCCGCGTTGCGCCGACGCCGGGCCGCCGACAGCCGGGTCAGCAAGAGCGGCAGCTCGACGTTCTTCTGCGCCGAGAGCGCCGGCAGGAGATTGTAGAACTGGAAGACGAATCCGACATTAGCCGCCCGCCAGCGTGCAAGCTCGGTCGAGGACATCCGATCGATCCGGTGCCCGGCAACGCTCAAGGACCCTTCGGTCGGCAGATCCAGCCCAGCGATCATGTTGAGCAGCGTGCTCTTGCCCGATCCCGACGGCCCCATCAAGGCGAGAAAATCGCCCTCCGGGAAATCCAGATCGACATGATGCAGGACCTCGATGCGTTGTCGGCCACGCACGTAGACCTTGCTGACGCCGCGGATCGCGACCAAGGGTTCTGGGCTACCGGGCTCGGGGCTCGCGATGATGTCGGACATGGGTTCGGGCCGGCGATTCAATCCGATCTGTTCGGCATCACGGCGTTTCGGCCCCGCCGCTCGGCGATACCCGCATGCCATCGGCCAATGCGAGAGGCGGATCGCGCACGACGCGCTCACCTGCGATCAGGCCCTGCACGACGAGGCGTCGATCGCCGATCTCCTCGCCGGGGGTCACCTGCCGCTCCCGGACATGATCGCCGTCCATGACGAAAACAATACTGCCGTCGTCATGGCCACGGATCGCGCTCGCGGGGATCAGCACCCCATCGGTCGCGCCGTCCGAGACCTCCGTATCGTCCCGAAGAAAGGACACCCGCACGCCCATCTCCGGGATCAGGCGCGGGTCCTTCGCGTCGATCCGGATCCGCACCCGTACCGTCGCCTTGCTGCGGTCCGCCGTTGGGATGATCGCGATCACCGATGCCGGGATCGTCCAATCCGGGTAGGCGTCGAGGACAGCCTGCACCGGTTGATCGGGTCTGACGCGATTGATGAACGCCTCGTTGACGTCGACCTCGATCTCGAGCGAATCCATATCCACGATGGTTCCGATGCCGGTGCGGGTGAAGCCGCCGCCGGCCGACATCGGCGAGACGATCTCGCCGGGCTGGGCGGCCTTCGCGACGATCACGCCGGCGAAGGGGGCGCGCACGACCGTGTTGTCGTACGCGACCTGCGCGACCTCGACCTCGGCTTCGGACACCCGCACCTGGCTTCGCTGCGCCTCGAGCTGCGCCGAGAGGGTCTCGACCTGCGTAGCGGCGGTTTCGAGCGCCTCCTCCGAGGCCAACTGACGCGCGCGCAGCTCGGTCTGTCGTTTGAGACCTCGGCGGTTTTGCTCAAGTTGAACCTGAATCTCGCCGAGCCGGGCCTGCGCCGCGGCCAGACGCGCCCGGGCGAGATCGAGCTGTGCCTTCGCGTCTGTGTCGTCGAGGCGTGCGAGCAGTTGATCCGCCTCAACCTCGACGCCTTCCTCGATCAACACCTCGGCGAGCTTGCCCGAGATCTTGCTCGACACCGTCGCTTGGCGGCGGGCGATCACATAGCCGGTCGCATCCAGGACGGCCGTCGGACCCGCGGTCGGTGCCTGCGCGATCACGACATCCACCGGGATCGGACTTTCGGAGAACACATAGTAGGCCGCGCCGCCGAGCGCACCGGCCGCGAGGATCACGAGAACGAGCCAAAGCCAGCGATGGCCGCCGCCGTCACGGTCGGCGCGATCGATGTGAAGCTCTTTGAGAGGGTCTTGCTCCGACATGAGTCCGTCCGAAGAGGGATGGTGCCCGGGGCGGGACTCGAACCCGCATAGGTTGCCCTGAGGGATTTTAAGTCCCTTGCGTCTACCAATTTCGCCACCCGGGCGCGGCGTGAGGCTTACGGTTGCCGGCTGAGTCCGCCGATCGGTGCGTCATTCGATCCTTAGTTGCGACAAGGGGCGACACCGTCCGAGTCGACAACCGACGAAGAGTTCCGAGAAGGGTACCTGCGGGGGTTGATGATGGAGGCTGAGCCCGGAATCGAACCGGGGTGCACGGCTTTGCAGGCCGCTGCATGACCACTCTGCCACTCAGCCCGAGCCGGGAAGTATAGTCGTGCTGCACCCGGTTGTCACGGTCTTGCGGCGGCCGAGAAACGCATGCGCACGCGGGGTGATGACGACGACAAGGAATTTTGCGTTGCGTCGAATCGCGAAAACATGTTAGCTTTCCGCTTCTTTCTACCCCGAAGCACGACCTCCGAATTCTAGGGATTCCGCCATGTCCAAGGTATGCCAGGTCACCGGTAAGCGCCCGATTACCGGCAATAACGTCTCGCACGCGAACAACAGAACGAAGCGGCGTTTTCTGCCCAATCTCCACGACCACCGGTTTTGGGTCGAGAGCGAGAAGCGCTGGGTCAAGCTGCGGGTCTCCACGAAGGGCATGCGCATCATCGACAAGCGCGGTATCGATACCGTGCTGGGCGAGATCCGTGCACGCGGCGATAAGGTCTAACCGGAGGGCATACCATGGCCAAGGCAGCACGCGATAAAATCCGGCTCAATTCCAGTGCCGGTACCGGTCACTTTTATACGACCACCAAGAACAAACGCAATCAGCCCGGCAAGATGGAGATCAAGAAGTTCGATCCCGTCATCCGCCAGCACGTCATGTATAAGGAAGGCAAGATCAAGTAGCGCCTTCCATTGCTGCCGAGCCTTCGACACTTACCGCGTCGCAGCGCCCGTGTCGGCACTTGAGAACAAGCCCGCGCAAGCGGGTTTTTTTGGATTCGCGCTCGGCGTGGAATGGCCTGCCCGATCTTCCTTGCTCCCACGCTCCAGCGTCGCATCCGCAGCACGGGCCGCCGGAGCGACAGGACGGCTGGCGTACCGGTCGGAGGCATCCAGACAGTCGGTCTTCAGACTGCGCTGGCGAGCGGGCCGCACTTGATCTCGCCGGTGAAGGTCTCCATGCCGCAATCGGC
Organism: Thiocapsa sp. C2-2m; assembly: GCF_041903745.1. Classification (NCBI taxonomy): domain Bacteria; kingdom Pseudomonadati; phylum Pseudomonadota; class Gammaproteobacteria; order Chromatiales; family Chromatiaceae; genus Thiocapsa; species Thiocapsa sp. C2-2m. The sequence goes on from NZ_JBBWVD010000008.1 coordinate 118,936, forward strand.
GTACAATCCTCCGTCGGGTCTCGGGACAAACCCTCGGCGTGGGCCGTGTCTGTCACGCGAATCGCACTCGCGCTGCCTCGGCGATCGACACGACACGCGCTGATCCCGATCCCGTCAGCCCCCTGCTCACGACTCTTCACTCACCACTCACCACTTCCCCCATGACCCCTGAATTCTGGCTCGACCGTTGGAAACATGGCGAGATCGGCTGGCATCTCCCCGAGATCAACGTGCATCTCCAAGACTTTTGGCCCGGTCTCGGGCTCGTACCCGAGACCCTGGTCTTCGTCCCGCTCTGCGGCAAGACACTCGACCTCCTCTGGCTCGCCAGCCGGGGCCACGGTGTCGTCGGGGTGGAGATCAGCGAGCTGGGGGTGAAGGAACTCTTCGCCGAAAACGGTCTGGAACCGCGCGTGACGGAGACACCGCCGTTTCGCACCTACGCGGTCGACGAGCTACGGGTGCTCGTGGGCGACTACTTCGACCTCACGCCTGCACATTTGGAAGGCGTCGGCGCCGTCTTCGATCGCGCCTCGCTGATCGCCCTCCCCCCGCAGATGCGCCCGGCCTACGCCGAGCACTTCAAGACCATCGTGCCCGCGACCGCAAAGAGCCTTCTGATCACGCTCGAATACGATCAGGCCGAGATGTCCGGCCCGCCCTTCTCGGTCGGTCGCGACGAGGTGCAAGCGCGCTTCGGGGACCGCTACAACATCGAGCCGCTGGCGAGTTTCGACGTGATCGACGAGTCACCGAACTTTCGCCGACGCGGCCTCACCGCGCTCGCCGAGCATGTGTGGAAGCTGGAGCCGCGTCCCTGAGACGCCGTAAGGTGATTTCCGCAAACTTCCATACCCGTAGGTTGTGCTGACGATAGGAAGCACAACTTGCGCCGACGGTTGGTTGTGCCTCGCACGGCTCGGCACAACCTACGCCGTTGGTATGAGGGTTTCCGGTATTCGCCTAAGACGACCCTCGCGGCCCGGTGACCGAGACGTCAGAGTCCCGTCGGGGCAGACTGAGCCGGCCGACCACCGGCAGGCAGGGTATCTTGGCCAAGACTGAATAGAAGGACGACGAAGACCATGCTGACAGGTGACATCCGCAACCAGGTCGATCAAATCTGGAATGCCTTCTGGTCCGGCGGGGTCTCCAACCCGCTCTCGGTGATCGAGCAGATCACCTACCTGCTGTTCATCAAGCGCCTCGACGACCTGCACACCCTGGAGGAGAACAAATCGCAGACCCTCGGCATCCCGATGGATCGGCGGATCTTTCCGCTGGGCAAGGACGACAAAGGCTGCGCCTACGAGGACATGCGGTGGTCGCGCTTCAAGCACTTCGAGCCGCGGCGGATGATAGATGTGGTCGCCGATCACGTCTTTCCCTTCCTGCGCACGCTGGGCGAGGAAGGCTCCAGCTATGGCCGCCACATGCGCGATGCGCGCCTGGGCTTCAGCAATCCCGCCCTGCTTGCCAAGGCGGTCGAGATGCTGGATCAGGTTCCGATGGATGACCGGGACACCAAGGGCGACCCTTTACGACTACATGCTCGGCAAGATCGCCTCTGCCGGGCAGAACGGTCAGTTCCGCACGCCGCGCCACTTCATCCAGCTCATGGTCGAGATGGTCGAGCCAACGCCTGATGATGTGATGTGCGACCCGGCCGCCGGGACATTCGGCTTCCCGGTCGCCGTCGGGGAGTATTTGCGCGCCCATCATCCAGGGTGTTCCGCAACGAGCGGCAGCGCCGCCACTTCCACGAGGGGCTGTTCCACGGCTTCGATTTCGACGCAACCATGCTGCGCATCGGGGCGATGAACATGATCCTGCACGGCGTCGAGAACGCCAACGTGACCTACCGCGACAGCCTCGCCCAGGATCACACCGCCGATGCCGGGACCTACTCTCTGGTCCTCGCCAATCCGCCCTTTGCCGGATCGCTCGACTACGAAAGCACGGCCAAGGATCTGCAAAAAATCGTCAAGACCAAGAAGACCGAGCTTCTGTTTCTGGCGCTCTTCCTGAGGCTCCTGAAGACCGGAGGCCGGGCCGCCGTCATCGTGCCCGACGGCGTGCTGTTCGGCTCATCCAAGGCCCACCAGGCACTGCGTCGGATGCTGGTCGAAGACCACAAGCTCGATGCCGTGGTCAAGCTGCCATCCGGCGTCTTCCGGCCCTATGCCGGTGTCTCGACTGCGATCCTGTTCTTCACCAAGACCGGCGTGGGCGGAACCGATCAGGTCTGGTTCTACGACGTGCAGGCCGACGGCTACTCGCTCGACGACAAGCGCACGCCGCTGCTGTCGCCCGAGAGGCTCGGGGCGGTTCCGCGCGAAGCCCTCGGCAAAGACGAGCACGGCAAGAACAACCTGCCCGATGTGCTGGCAAGATGGAAACAGCGCGAGAGCAGCGAACGGGAGCGTCCTCGCACCGCGCAGAGTTTCTCCGTGCCGAAGGCGGAGATTGCCGCCACCGGCAGTTATGACCTGTCACTTAACCGCTATAAGCAAGGTCGAGCATGAGCATGTCGAGCACGACGCGCCCGCCGACATCATCCGCGAGTTGCGCGAGATCGAGGGGGAGATTTCGGCAGGGCTGACGCGGCTAGAGAAGATATTGGGATGAGTTGGCCTATGATATCTTTAAAAGAGGTTGGGAAAGTTGTAACGGGTAAGACACCACCAACATCTGATCCTTGGAATTTCGGGGGGGGCGATTCCTTTTGTGACCCCGACTGAGCTTGATGCGGATGGTCCCATAGAGGAAACTCCGAGAACGCTTACTGATAAGGGTGCAGGTTTTCTGAATACTGTTCCCCCTGGTTCGGTAATGGTTTGTTGCATAGGCTCTCTCGGCAAAGTTGGCTTTGCAGCCCGCGAGCTTGCCACCAACCAGCAAATCAACTCCGTTGTGTTTGATCGAAAGACCATCTACCCAAGGTACGGATATTACGCTTGCAGAAGATTGAAACCGCTTCTTGAGCAATTAGCACCAGCGACGACTGTTCCGATCATTTCTAAGTCAAAGTTTCAAGAACTAAAAATCCCCCTCCCACCACTAGAAGAGCAAAAGCGTATCGCGGCAATCCTCGATCAGGCCGATAGCCTGCGCCGCCTGCGGCAGCGCGCCATCGACCGGCTCAACTCCCTCGGGCAGGCGATTTTCTATGAGATGTTTGGGAGTCGTGAACGATGGCTAGCTCAATATGAAAAAGTGCCACTATCACTTTTTTGTCGGCCAAAGCAGTGGAAAACCATACCCTCTAGCGAAATGGAAGAACATGGTTATCTCGTCTATGGCGCAAACGGTAAGATCGGTTTTTATAGAGAATACAACCATGAACAAGTTACTGTTCTTATCACTTGCCGAGGAGCGACCTGTGGAACCATCAACGTATGTGATCCTTTTTCGTATGTGACGGGTAATGCCATGGCGCTAGATGACCTAGACAACACGAATGTTGGATTACGATATCTTGAGTGGGCTTTGCGGGTCAGAGGTGTTGATGACGCAATTACAGGCTCCGCGCAGCCACAAATAACACGTCAAACATTGGCCTGCGTCGAAATCCCGCTGCCCCCGAAACATGAACAAGAGCTGTTCGAACGTCGCTTGGGTGGAATAGATCTTCTAAGCAGTCAGAGCAGTAGGTCGTATTTGTATCTGGCAAACCTCTTTTCCTGCGTCCAACACCGATCCTTTCGAGGGGAGTTATAGGACATGGCGTCTCCTTCCACATGCAGGATGACATTACCGGGGCCGATGCTTCAGCGCGGCTTCTGGCTCTATGTCTGGCAGATGGAGACGCCCAAGGGAGAAATGCTTTATGTCGGTCGCACCGGAGACAACTCCAGCCCGCACGCGACCGAACCTTATTACCGCATGGGCCAGCACCTCGGCTTTACGAAGACCCAGAACGCCTTGCGCAGGAATCTGCGGAGCCGGGGCATAGAGCCGGAAGAGTGCGCCGCCTTTCACCTGATTGCTCATGGTGCCGTCCATCCGGAGGTCGAGAAAACGGAAGGGCTGGACCGTTCGGCCCTGATGGTGCGACACATGCCTTTTTCTCTCTTGCTCCCACGCTCCGGCGTAGAAGCAAGTCCCGACGCTCCAGCGTCGCGTATCAGGAACACGGGCCGCTGGAGCGGCTGGACCGCATTCCCACGCTGGAGCGTGGGAACGAGATCAGGCCAAGATGGCCTGTCGACGCACGTCGCCCGCCGAAGTAGCCGGAGTGACGAAAAAGGCCGTCGGCGCGCATCGGGTGTCGGACGACTTCGACGCTCCCCTCACCACATCTGCGAGCGAGACGATCGGGTAGGATGACATGATCAACGCTGAAGAGATTTACCAAAAGGCGCGGATCCTCGACGAGCCAGGGCGGATCGCGCTCGCAGAGTTTCTGGATTTCCTCTTGACCCGGCACCGCATCGATACCGCCGGGACTGACTTTGCGCCGACGGAATTCGAGTCTGACGACGCCCCGTCCGTCTATCACGGTCAGCCGCTCTCGCTGGAGCAGATGCGCGAGGCGATCGACTGGGAAGGAGGCGAGGCGCGATGATCGCGCTGGATACCAACCTGATCATCCGCTACGCGATCAAGGATGACCCCCATCAGGCGCGCTTGGCGGCTCAGTTCATTCGCGCGAATCGCTGCCTGCTCCTGCCCACCGTGGTCCTCGAAGCGGTTTAGGTGATGGGATCGAAACGCGGTTACGCGCTCGAACCGGCGATCGTCGCAGAGCGCCTTCGGCATGTGTCAGGGCTGCCGACCGTGCAAGTCGAGCACGGCCCGCAGGTCGCCGATGCGCTGAACTGGTATGAGCAGGGTATGGACTTTGCCGACGCGCTGCATCTGGCTCTGGCCGGTCCAGTCATCGGTTTGGCGACACTTGACCAGGGTATTCAAAAGCGCGCCAATCAGTTAGGACTCACGCATCGTGTCACACTGATCGAGTCTGCTGCATAGTCGTGTTGCCTCAACGCTGATCAAGCAGCATGCCGCCATGTCTCAATTCGCCTTCCTCCAAGCAGAATTCGCGGCAGTCTTCGAGCACGCGGGCCAGGCGGAGACATTGGCACGCTCTGATCCGCGGGCGGCTTGCTTCTATACCCGGCTCGCCCTGGAAACCGCCGTCGGCTGGATGTATCAGCACGACGGGTCGCTGCGCAGCCCCTACGGCACGGCGCTCTCGGCGCTGATCCACGAGGCCACCTTCCTCCAGTTGGTCGGCAACGCGCTCGTGACCAAGGCCCGGCTCATCAAGGATTTCGGCAATCGCGCCGTCCACGACAGCCGCGCGGTGTCCGAGAACACGGCGACCGTCGCCCTGCGCGAGCTGTTTCATTTTTCCTACTGGCTGGTTCGCACCTACGCCAAGGGCAAGAAGCCCGAAGCAGGCTTGCAGTTCTCAGCCGACGCCCTGCCGAAGACGCAGATGGTCGAGGCGACGACGCTTGCGCGCTTGCAGAGCATCGCCGAGGATTATGCCAAGCAGGCGAAGGCCCGCGAAGAGGCCGAGGCCGCGCGCCTCCAGACCCAGCGGCAGCGCGACGAGCTGGAAGCGCAGATCCAGGCGCTCCGCGTGCAGATCGAGGCGACCAAGAAAGCCAATCAAGCCGTCCCCGATGATCACGACTACAACGAGGCGCAAACCCGAGACGCCTTCATCGACCTCTTGCTGAATGAGGCCGGTTGGCCGCTCGATCAGGCGCGCGACCGCGAGTTTCCGGTGACCGGGATGCCGAACGCGACGGGCAAAGGGTTCGTTGACAACGTGCTCTGGGGCGATGACGGCAAGCCGCTCGCGCTGGTCGAGAGCAAGCGCACCAAGAGCGATGCATGGGCAGGCCAGCAACAGGTGAAGCTCTACGGCGACTGCATGGAGGCGCAGTACCGGCGCCGATCGATCCTCTTCTTCACCAACGGCTACGGCACCGGGCATTTCGGCCTGATCGTGATCGACGAGGCGCACCGTTCCGTCTATCGCAAGTACCGGGCGATCTTCGACTATTTCGACAGCTATCTGGTGGGGCTTACCGCCACGCCGCGCGACGAGATCGATCGCGACACCTACAGCCTCTTCGATCTGGAGCGAGGTGCCCCGACCGACGCCTATGATCTGGACGAAGCGGTTGCCGACGGCTTCCTGGTACCGCCGATCGCGGTCTCGGTACCGCTGAAGTTTCAGCGCGAAGGCATCCGCTACGACGACCTCTCGGACGAGGAGAAGGAGCAGTGGGATGCGCTGGAATGGACGGACGACGGGGACATCCCCGACAAGGTCGATGCCTCGGCGCTGAACAAGTGGCTGTTCAATTAAGGAGCACTTCCTGGTCTTCGATTTCTGCCAGAACTTCGAGCTCTTCAACCAGAACCCCAAGACCACCGACGGGGCGCTCGGTCGCTCCTTGGGCGAGCGGCTGTTCGTGACCCGCGTCGAGCTCATCGGCTAGATTCAAGGCAAGGATGTCGGAGTTGCGACGGAGGAGTTGTCGGCGCTGCGTGCAGGTCTTGCCGAACGGCTCCATGAAGAGGTTGCCGGCATGAGCCTGGACAACTTCATCGTTCGCCCGAAGCGGCGCTTCGTCGAGAAGTACCAGGACAAAGCCGCTTGGCAGCAGTTAAGCGCCGAGGTGCAGACCGAGGACTACTGGCAGGACATCACCCTGCCGATGCTCGAGCACCTCCGCCGCCGTCTGCGCAGTCTGGTCAAGCTGATCGAGCCGGGCGAGCGCAAGACGGTCTACAGCGATTTCGAGGACGAGGGCATCGCCGGTCCGGAGGACTTGGAGCGCATCCGCAACGAAGGCGGCATTGGTCTCTTGATCCGCTCGCTGGTCGGTCTGGACCGCGAGGCCGCGAAACAGGCCCTTGCCGGCTTCATCGATGGACGAGAGCTGACCGCCAATCAGATCGAGTTCATCAATCTCATCATCGACCACCTCACCGAACGCGGCCTCTTGGATCCCCGCCGCATCTACGAAAGCCCCTTCACGGATTTCGATGACCAGGGCGTGACCGGGGTGTTCTCACTGGAGGATGCGAAGCTGTTGGTGCAGGTGCTGAAGCTGGTCGAGGCCAGAGCCGCGGCGTGATGACGGACGCCATCGCATGCGGCCCGAGCGAGGCGACAACCTCGACCGCGGCAACGCAACGAATGGGGTCTTGCCACCGATCAGTTTCTAAGATATCTCACGGATCCATGGAGTCACGGAGGGCGCGAAGGAAAGATCTCGAATCCTCCGTGCTGTCCGTGTCTGCGTGAGAGGCATTTCGAGCTGGCTCCAGGGCGCCGGCGTCAACTGATAGGTGGCCAGCGAATGGTGTCTAATCTATTGATAAAACTCAAGATGGCAACCCAAAAGCCAAGCGCTATGAATGTATCGGGCATCTGCAGGCGTCACACGATTGTCACCGGAACCGCCGACCATCCGAGCTACACTAGCCGGATGTGGTCCAGTCGCTCGGTATGTCGCCTCGTGATTCTTCGTCCGCTGACTGAACACCACATCTCCCCTCGCCGTCGCCGTTGCGCTCGACGATTGCCCTCATGACCACCGTCGATCTGATCTGGTTCAATGCCGGGGGTGGTCACCGTGCTGCAGCGCTGGCGCTGGAGCAGGTCATCCATGATCAGGGATTGCCTTGGCAGGTGCGAAAGGTCAACCTGATGCAGGTTCTGGATCCGCTCGGGTACTTTCGGCGCGTTACCGGGATGGAGCCGGAGGATATCTACAATCGGCGCTTGGCCACCGGCTTCACGCTTGGGCTGGCGCAGGAGCTGAAGCTTCTGCAAGGCATGATCCGCTGGACGCATGCCCTCATGGTGCAGCGGCTGGCGATCCATTGGCGAACGACCAAGCCGGATCTTGTCGTTTCGCTGATCCCGAACTTCAACCGCGCGATGTATGACGGTCTGGCGCTGGCCGACGCGAGCGTGCCCTTCGTCACGGTGCTCACCGACATGGCCGACCACCCGCCACACTTCTGGATCGAGCCGGACCTCGCTCAGCATCTGGTGTGCGGTACCGAGTACGCGTACGCGCAGGCTTTGGCCGCCGGCTGCTCGCCGGATCACGTGTATCGCAGCAGCGGGATGATCCTGCGCCCCGAGTTCTATACGCAGGCGCCCGTCGATCGCAGCGAAGAGCGGCAGCGGGTGGGCTTGGATGCAGCGACGCCAACCGGTTTGGTGTTGTTCGGCGGCACGGGCTCGCGAGCGATGAAGGGCATTGCCGCCCGCTTGCCGAAGACCCCGCTGATTCTGATGTGCGGCCGCAACGAAACCCTGGCAGCGGAACTGCGCGCCCTGCCGGCGGCAGCGCCGCGTGTCGTGGTCGGCTTCACGACCGACGTTGCGCGATGGATGCGGCTGGCCGATTTCTTCATCGGGAAGCCGGGGCCGGGCAGTCTAAGCGAGGCCGTTCACGAGGGGCTGCCGGTGATCGTGACCCGCAACGCATGGACCATGCCGCAGGAGCGCTGGAATACCGAATGGGTGCGCGAACATGGCTTGGGTGTTGTGCAACGCAGTCTTCGGTCCATCCGCGCAGCGGTCGACGACATCACGCGGAACTTGCCCGAGTACCAATCCAGGGTGCGACGGATCGATAACCGTGCTGTTTTCGAGGTGCCGCAGATCCTCGCGCAAATTCTGGAGCAAGCACGACAGCGCACTCGTGTCGTGAGCACGGTCCCGCTATTGGGTCGGGTTGATTCATCCTCCGATGGCTGCGAGGTCGTCACGCCTGCATGGCCGGCCGGAACCGAGCACCCGGCTGCATGGCGACGTTGCTCGTCAAAGGCTTTGTCCAAACTCCCGAAGCTCGGCCGCGCCAAGCGCAAAGAAAGAAACCGAATTGCTTCTTTGATAGCAACCAAAAAATGGTGAGCAGATAAACCGATGTACACGGCACTCGCAGCGATTGGCTGTGTTCTATTATCTGTAACCGCTCAGTTTCTGATCAAGGCAGGGCTGTCGAGCGTCGCGGTCAAGGCGGCGATGGCGAAGCCAGCAGCACTGCACGTGGCAGGGGTCGTCATGCTCAATCCCTCCATCATCGGCGGCTTCGCGCTCTATACGCTTGGCGCTGTCGCTTGGTTGTGGGTGCTGGCGCGTTGGGATGTCAGTAAGGCATACCCCTTGGAGGGACTGGGATTTGCGTTGGCGCTGCTGGTTGGATTTATGATTGGAGAGCAGGTCACCCTGCTGCGCGCCCTCGGGGTGTTGTTGATCTGTGCGGGCGTCTTCGTCATCAGTGCGAGTTGAGCGCGGGTTCGGGAAGATGTCGGTTAAGGGTCGCGAGCTTTTGCCTTGGCCCTCGACAGCTCGGCCGCTCCGATAGACCCACGGAAGGGGGTAAGACTGTGGATCGTGGCGCGGAGCGCCGGGAGAGGCGTGACACCGCCGGAGCGGTGTCACGAGCAGGTTCGCACCGCTTCGATCAAACCGATGCCATGCCGACCTGAGTAGCTTCCGGCACTTCAAGAAGCTTGCCGGTGCATACGTCGTCGATGTAGCCGTCGATCGGAATATCGCCCGGAACAAGGGGGTGCCGACGGATGCGCTGAACGTCCTCGACGACGCTTTGCGCGTTGTCCTTGATGGCCGGGCGCGTCTCGGTCGGATTCGGTTACCCAACCCGGCCCTTGGGCGGCCTCGGCCCAGGGACAAGGTACAGTAGGCTATCGAGCCCCATGACCCGTCGATAGATCCGGTGATGAAAGCCATTTTGCTGGTGCTGCTTGCCCTTGTTCTGGGCAACGGCCTCTACCATGCCTACAAGCCCCTACCGTCTGGAATCAGCGTTGCCCCACCGCTGCGCCCGGTGCATGACCTGGAGTTTCTCGCCGATCACACCTGGGTGGATGCCGAGAGCGAACGGCACACGCGACAGGTCATCTTCGATCGCGTCTTCGCGTTGATCCAGGGTGCAGACAGGCTGCTGGTGTTGGATATGTTTCTGTTCAATGCCATGCAGGGAACGATCACGGAAACCCATCGGCCACTGTCTCGGGAGCTGACCGAGAACCTGCTGCTCCGCATGCGCGACCGGCCGGGGCTCGTAGTGGTCATCATCACCGACCCCTTCAACAGCCTCTACGGGGGGGTCGCGGCGCCGCACCTGGATGCGCTCGAGGCAGCGGGTGCGCATCTGGTCTATACCGATCTCGATCGACTGCGCGATCCCAACCCCCTCTGGTCGGCCGCTTGGCGACTCTGCTGCAAGTGGCTGGGCAACAGCACCCGTGGCTGGCTGCCCAATCCGGTGGGCGAAGAGGCGGTCACGCTGCGGACCTATCTGGCCTTGCTCAACCTCAAGGCCAATCATCGCAAGACGCTCGTGGCCGATGAAGGCGATGGCTGGGTGGCACTGGTGACGTCGGCCAATCCGCATGACGCGAGCAGCGCCCATGTGAACACGGCTGTGGTGTTTCGCGGCCAAGCGGCGCTGGATCTCCTGGAAACCGAAACCGCCGTGATCCGCTTTTCCGCCGGGCAGGTGCCCTTCGAGGTCCCGGCCGACCAAGACGCGCCTGCGCCGAGTCCACTACAGGCGCGGATCATCACCGAAAGCCGAATCCGGGAGGCGGCGCTCGACACGATCCGGAGCGCGGCTCGCGGGGATCGGCTCAATATCGCCATGTTCTATTTCTCTCACGAGACGCTGATCCGCGCCGTCAAGGACGCAGCGGGTCGCGGCGTCGATGTCCGAATCCTGCTCGACCCCAACCGGGATGCCTTCGGCCGGGAGAAGAGTGGAATCCCCAATCGCCAGACCGGGCGGCGTTTCCACGATGCCGGAATCCCGGTCCGCTGGTGTCATACCAGCGGGGAGCAATGTCACGCCAAGCAGCTTGTTCTGGAACGCGCCGATGGCGAAGCCGTGCTCATCACAGGGTCGTCGAATTTCACCCGACGGAACCTGGACGACTTCAACCTGGAGACGAATGTCCTTGTCGTGGGTCCGGCGGATGATCCCTTCCTCCGCGCTGCGCTGACCTGGTTCGAGCAGCGCTGGCGCAACGAGCCGGATTGGCAGGTTTCCGATTCTTACGACACCTGGGAGGATCGCTCCGCGGTGCGGTCTCTTCAGGCATGGATCGGAGAGCATCTCGGCTGGTCCAGTTTCTAGTGCAGCACGGCATCGCACCGGGCTCGGGATGTTCCCTTGCCGCCCCTGCTGTATAACGCCATTTTGGTTCACCGTGAGGAGGCTTACCCATGCCGCTTGATCGAATCCCGCACGGGCCCTCGTGGCCGGTCGTCCTGCTCTCCTGCCTGATGCTCGCCCTCGCCTTCCCCGCCCTGGCGGATCGCGGCCCGGACCTGCCGGACTACCCGGCGGAGCAGGTCGCTCCCGGTCTCTATGTGATCCACGGACCGGTGGACTATCCGACCCCCGAGAACCAGGGATTCATGAACAACCCGGCCTTCCTGGTCACGGAGACCGGCGTGATCGTCGTAGATCCGGGGTCGAGCGTCCAGACCGGAGAGATGGTCCTGCGCCAGATCCGCAAGGTGACCGACAAACCCTTGCTGGCGGTGCTGAACACGCACGTCCACGGCGACCATTGGCTGGGCAATCAGGCGATGTTGGCCGTGGCCCCGCAGGTGCCGATCTACGGGCATCCAGAGATGCTGAAGCTGGTCGCCGAAGGGGCCGGCGAGGAGTGGGTGCAACGCATGCTGAGCGCCACCGAAGGCGCCACCGAAGGGACGGTGGCCGAGGGTCCGACGCATGCCCTCGAGGGTGGCGAGACCCTTTCGATCGGAGGGCTTACTTTCAAGACCCACTATTTCCCGCACGTGCACAGCACCTCGGACCTGATGTTCGAAATCCCGGAGCTAGACGCGCTGTTCCTGGGCGACAACGCCTGCAACAGGCGCATCGTGCGCATGGACGACGGATCCTTCATCGGCAGCATCAATGCGTTGGATGGGGTCAAAGCCACGGTGAGGGCGAGCGTGCTGATTCCGGGGCACGGCCAAACCGGCGGCTGGGAGATCGTCGATGCCTATCGCGACTATCTGACCGGGGTCTACGACGGTGTCGCGGCCTTGTACGAGAGCGGCGGCAGCGACTTCGAGATGCGTCCGATCATCGCCGAGCAGCTTGCCCGCTTCAAGGATTGGCCGGGCTTCGAGGAGGAATTGGGCAAGCACGTCTCGCTGGCCTATCTGGAGGTTGAAGCGGACGCCTTCTGAGCGGATCGGAGAAGTAGGGAGCGCGGGGACGTCCGGACCGGGTTCCCGGTCGAGTCGCCGAGGTCGACCGACGCGAGCACTCCGTACCAAGCTCCAGCGCGATCTCTTCGACCTCAAGGGACAGGTCGCCGCCATCGCAGTGGTGATCGCCACGGGCGTGACGGTGCTGATCCTATCCGTGACCACGCTCGACGCCCTGCGCCTGTCACGAGCTTGTAGGTTGTGCTGACGATAGGAAGTACAACTTGCGCCGACGGTTGGTCGGACCCGGGCCTATGACGCCCTGCCATTCCACCAAAAAGTCGGCGCAAAGACCGTACGCCTGCTCGCGCCGATTTTGTAGGTCCTGCCGGCGAAAGAAGGCATCATTTGCGCCGAGCACAGTGCCGAGGATGCTCGCCGCAACCGAGAACGAGGGCCACCGTGTACCGCCCAACAGGCCGTCGATGCGGGCTTCAACGCCGGGGAAGTGTTCTGAAACAAACCGAACGGCGCCTGATTCGTGCCGAGGGGGGAAATGTGAACCTTGATTTGGTCTTCGTGCTGGCCCTGTTGGTCGGCGCGATCCTGATGTTCAGCCTCGGTCGCCCTCGGGCCGATGCCGTGGGTCTCCTGATGATGGTCGCGCTGCCCTTCACCGGGGTCATCACGGTGCGTGAGGCAATCGCCGGTTTCGCCAACCCGAACATCGTCCTGATTGCGGCCATGTTCGTCATCGGCGAGGGCTTGGCCCGAACCGGCATCGCGCAGGGACTAGGCGATTGGCTGGTCGCTCGCGGCGGCAAGAACGAGACCCGTCTGGTCGCCATGCTGATGTTGATCGTCGGCGCGCTGGGCTCGGTGATGTACTCCACCGGCGTGGTCGCCATCTTCATCCCGGTCGCGCTGCGCATCGCTCAGAGCACCGGCATGTCGCCGGCACAGGTCCTGATGCCGGTCTCCTTCGCCGCGCTCATCAGCGGCATGCTGACGCTGGTCGCCGCGGCGCCGAACCTGATCGTCAATTACGAGCTGGTGCGCACCGGGGCGGAGGGCATGTCCTTCTTTACGCTGACCCCGATCGGCCTGCCGATCCTGCTGCTCGGCGTCGCCTACATGATGTTCGCGCGCCACTGGCTGGGCACCGGAGGGGCGGACGGACAGCGCACGGGCGGGCGGCCGAGCCTGAGCGATTGGGTCGAGACCTACCGCCTGGCCGAGCGGGAGCTGCGCGTGCGGGTGCGCGAGGGCTCCCCGCTCGTCGGGCAACCGCTCGGCGCGCTCGCCCTGCCGGGCCATGCCGAGCTGGCGGTCCTTGCCGTCGAGCGCAGTCGGCCGTTCCGCACCTGCCTCATCGGGCCGGATGCAACCACCGAGATCGCCGCCGGCGATATCCTGCTGATCGACAGCCCGACCCCGATCGCCGCACCGGATGCCCGCTGCACCGACTTGGGACTGGAGCGCCTGCCGCTGTCCGGGGCCTATTTCACCGACCAGGCACAGGGTGTGGGCATGGCCGAGGTCATGCTGCCGGCGGACTCGCGCCTGGTCGGCAAGACACTCGTCGAGCTGCAGTTGCGCTCGCAATACGATCTGACTGCGATCGGATTGCGTCGAGGCACCACCGCACAGACACCCGAGCGACTGCGCGAGGAACGGCTGCAACCCGGCGACACCCTGCTCTTGGTCGGTGCTTGGAAGGCGATCCGCCAGCTACGCGGCGGCGGACGCGATCTGGTGGCGCTGAATCTACCGAAGGAATTCGACGAGGTGCTGCCGGCCGCCAAACAGGCGCCCTTCGCGCTGCTGGCTCTCGCCATCACCGTGGCCCTGATGGTGCTCGACCTGGTGCCGGCGGTGCAGGCGGCGCTGATCGGCTGCCTGCTGATGGGTCTGTTTCGCTGCATCGATCTCGACAGCGCCTACCGCGCCATCAGCCTGCGCACCCTGGTGTTGATCGCCGGCATGCTGCCCTTCGGCATCGCCCTGGAACGCACGGGAGGGATCGACCTCGCCGCCACCGCGCTGGTCGCACTGCTCGGCGACGCCGGACCCTATCTGATCCTGGCGACGCTCTATCTCATCACCGTACTGATCGGCCTCTTCGTGGTCGCGGCCGCCAACGCGGTGCTGGTGATTCCGGTCGCGCTCGCACTGGCCGCCGAGCTCGGCGCCTCGCCGTACCCTTTCGCGATCATCGTCGCCTTGGCCGCCTCATCCGCGTTCATGACCCCGATCGCCCCGCCCAACGCGATGGTTGCAACCGCGGGCAACTACCGCTTCGGCGACTATCTGCGCGTCGGCCTGCCGTTCGTCGTCATCGCGATGACGGTGTCGGTGGCCCTGGTGCCTTGGCTGTTTCCGTTTTGATGGATCCTTGAACATCGCGCATACCCGGAACAGACGCTCAGTCAGGAGGAAGCTTATGCCGGAGGTCATTTGCGATGCGCTGACGCCCGCGCTCGATGCGGATTGGGATGCGCTCGTGCAGGACTCGCCACAAGGTTCAGCCTTTTTGCGCAGCGATTGGCTACGGATGCTGGCGGAAACCGACGGGGCACGCTTGCAGGTGCTGCGCTTCGCGTTGCGCGACGACGGCGGGCGGCTGCAGGCGGGCTGGGCCTTGCCGGTGCGACCCTGCTGCGGCGGCGCCATCAGCCATCACTTCGAGCTCTTCTATGCCGGCCCGATCCTCAGCGCAGACCTTGACTCCGGGACAGTACGCCAGGCCAGCGCGCGCTACGACGCACTGGCGGCGCTGGCCGCGGCGGTGGCGGCGCGGATCGATCTGATCGTCGCCGAGACCCATCCCGCGCTTCAGGACCTACGTGCACTGCTGCGCGGACCCTTCACCTTGGTGCCGGTCTACACCCACCGCTGGCCGCTCTGCGACCTGCCGGACGTGTGGACCGCAATGAACCGGGACAAGCGACGCGAGATCCGGCGTGCCTCGGAGCAGCTGCGCCTGGCCGAAGACCGCGAAGCGGACGCCGTAACGGCCTTCATCGACCTGCACCGCCGAGTGGTGCTGCGCTTCGGTCAAGCGCCGACCCGGCGTTGGGCCGAGGTGTTGCAGAAGCGGATCGCATGGCTTCAGGCGCGTGACGGGGCGCGCCTGTACTCGGCCCGTGACGGCACCGGCGTCCGCCGGGCGAGCGTGCTGGTCTTGCTGAGCCGCGAGGACCGGGAAGCCTATCTGTGGCGCGCCGGCTTCGACGCCGAGACTGTCGGCCTAGGCACCATCCCCGCGCTGTACTGGTCGGTCGCTGAGGCGCTGGCGCCCCCGAACACCGGCGCGGCGGTTGACGCCACGCCCTGGCAGTGGATCAACTTCGGCGGATCACCGACCACCTCCCTCGGCCGCTTCAAGGACTATCTCGGCGCAACACCGACCCTGCACTTCCGGCTGCTGCACCGCCGAGCCGGTCCGCCCCTGTGGCTTTGGGAAGGCCGCGAACGGGCGCTGCGCGCCGCCCGCGGTCTGCGTGCGCGTCTCGCCTCGCATCGTCCGCCGTCATGACCCGGATCGCCCCGCCCAACGCGATGGTCGCGACCGCCGGGAACGAGCGCCTCGACGACGATGTGCGTGTCGGCCTAGCGTTCGCCGTCATCGCAACGGCGGTGTCAGGGCGACGGCCTTCTCGGCGGATGCGTGACTGTGCTCGGCATCGACGATCTCGTAGGGGTAGAGGTCGATCCCCGCGTCGGCCCCTGCCGCGAGGATTTTCTTGCGAGGTCCAACCAGGATGGGCGTGATGATGCCGGCCTTCGCGGCATCGACGGCCCCGCCCAATGCCGCGGCATTACAGGGGTGGGCGACCGCGGTCGGTGCCGGCGGAATGGTTTCGACGGCGAAGATCAGACGCTGGAAATTGCCGTGCGTTGCAGTGGTCATGAAGCTGAGCCTCGTGGACTTGAATCAGCAGGTCTTGACCATTGGTCCGACCGCATGGGCGGCTGATTGCGTCGTCAGGCCATCCTGGCCTGAAAGAATCAGGGCTGGAAGCCCAGACTACGCACGATTCGTCAGCCCCTGGCGGTCGCCGACTCAGTCGAGCGCCTTGCTCAACTGCGACGCGGCAATCAACAAGGGCGACCAAGAGGGACCAAACGGCGGCGCGTAGGCCAAGTCCATGTCGTAGATCTGCTCGGCGGTCATACCGGCGTGGATCGCCGCGGCGGCGGTGTCGATCTTGTGCGCGGCCGCCTCGGGGCCGACCATGCAGCAGCCGAGCAGCTTGCGCGTCTTGCGCTCTCCGATCAGCCAGACCGAGAGCTTGCCACCGCCGGGGTAGTAGCCGGCACGGGTGGAGCCGACGATTTCGGCGGTCGCGGTGTCGAGTCCGGCCGCATCGGCTTCTTTGCGCGACAACCCGGTGCGGGCGACCTCAAGTCCGAAGAACTTGAACACGGCCGTGCCGAGCACCGGAGGGGCCGGGCGTTTCAGGCCGAAGATGTTGTCGCCCGCGAGCTTGCCCGCCCGATTGGCACGCAGCGCAAGCGGAAACCAGACCGACTCCCCGGTGATGGCATGGATCGCGTCGGCGCAGTCGCCGGCTGCGTAGATGTGCTCCTCGGAGGTTTGCAGGTAGGCGTCCACCGCGATCGATCCGGCGGCCCCGAGCGCCAGTCCCGCGGCCGCTGCCAGCTCGGACTCGGGGCGAACGCCGGTCGCGACCAGCACCAGATCGGCCTCCAGGATGGCTTGCGCGGTCTTGACGCTGATCGCCGCACCGGTGCGCTCGATCGCCTCGACCCGTGTGCCCAGCAGCATCTCGACCCCGTGCGCCTTCGCTTCGTCCATCACGCGCGCCCGCAGCGTCTCGGGCAGCCAGGGCAGGATCTCGGGCAGGGCCTCCACCACGGTCACCTCGGCGCCCATCTCCCGGAAGTTCTCGGTCGCTTCCAGCCCAATGTAGCCGGCGCCGATGACCACCACACGCTTGGGCGGATGTGCCGCCATAGCCGCTTTGATGGTCCGCCCGTCGTCGATGGTTTTGAGCGGATAGGCGCCGTCACCCCAAAGGGTATCTAGCCCCTTGATCGGCGGCACCGAGACCCGCGCGCCGGTGCAGATGATCAGCTTGTCGTAGCCGAGCACGAAATCACCCTCGGCGTTGCGTCCGCCGACCTCGCGCCGGCTCGGGTCGATCTTCAGCACCTCGTGGCCGAGACGCACGTCGATGTTGCGCTCCTCGCGAAAGCGCTGCGCTGAGATGACAAGCAGGTCGTCCATGTCCGTGTCCGGAGGCAGCTTGTACGGCAGTCCACAGGCGCCGTAGGAAACGTCCTGGGTCTTCTCCAGAACCATAATCTCGGCGTCGGGGCGTGCCCGCTTGGCCTGACTCGCCGCGCTCATCCCTGCGGCCACACCGCCGATGATCACCACTCTCATACTCGCTCCTCGCGCCGGATCGCTGCTGTTCGGTTGCCGCGCCGATGGTAGCGACCAGGCGGACGACCGACAAGGACGTGGTGCCCAGAAGCTGAGCACCAATCATTTACCACCGCCGCAGCCAACCCCGCGCCACGTCTATCTAAAACTTCCTAAGTGGTTGACTAGGTTATGACATTCAACGACATGTAAAGACATTCTTTACCGATAAAACGCCATCGAATACACTTCGAAGCTGTGGCACACCTGTAGCAATGCCCATAGGCGTTTTGATGTCCGACCAACCGACCGCCCCGAAATCACCCGCCCCGAGGCGTGCTCCGGTCGCGCTGTCCGATCAACTGGTTCGCACCCTGCCGGCGCCCGCGACAGGCAAGCATGTCGTCTTCGACCACCACCGATCCGCGCCGAAAGGCTTCGGTCTGCGCATCATGGCCAGTGGAGCACGGTCGTTCGTGCTGCGCTACCAGACGAAAGCCGGCGCCGCGCGTATCCAAACGATCGGAGCATACCCGACATGGACCCTCGCCGCCGCCCGCCTGGAGGCGAACGCGATCCGCCGCCGCGTGGATTGCGGCGAGGACCCGCTGGCGGAGCGCCGAAAGGAACGCACGGACCCGACCGTCGCCGATCTGGTCGACACCTTCGCGGCCGCCCGGCTCGGGGAGCTCGCGAGCGGCCCGGAAATCCGCCGCTACTTCGACCGTGACCTGATCCCGGCCCTCGGAAAGCGCAATGTCCGAACCATCACGCGCGCCGACATCATCGGCTTGGTCGAGTCCCGAGCAGTGAAGACCCCGCGCGCCGCCGCCCTGCTCCTCAGCTACATCAAGCTGCTGCTGTCCTTCGCGGAGGATCGGGAGCTGATCGAGGTCTCACCCGCGACCGGCATCAAGGGGATTCGGATCAACAAGCGCATGGCCACCGTAAAGCGTGGCCGCACCTTGGACGATGACGAGATCCGCGCGTTCTGGAGCGCCGCCGACACCTGCGGCATTCATCGCCTGACCGCCCTCGCCTTGAAGCTGATCTTGGTTACCGGGCAACGCCCCGGCGAGGTCCTGGGCATGACCGAGACCGAGATCGAGGGCTCTATCTGGACGATACCGGCGAGCCGCCGCAAGACCGGCACGGGGCACAGCATTGCCTTGACCAAGACCGCGCTGGCCCTCGTGAGTGACGCCCGCGCGGAGGTCGCGCGCCTCGCCAATCGCCGCAACTGGCCCGAGTCGCCTTATGTCTTCGAGTTTAGGGAGGGCCACCCCGGAACGGTCGCAGCACTTTCAAAAGCGCTGACCCGCTACCGCCCCGCCCTCGGGAGCCGTGACCACCCGGACTGGGGTTACTGGCGACCGCACGACCTACGCCGCACCTGCCGGACCCGCCTCGCCGAGATCGGAATTCCCCAAGAGATCGCCGAGCGCGTCATCGGTCACGCCGCTCAAGGCGTGACCGGGGTCTATGACCGGCACAAGTATCAGCAAGAGATCCGCGCGGCCCTGGAAGCATGGGAACTCCGCCTGATCGAGATCATCGGCCATTGAACGAACTAATCCATGACGTTGACGGTGCAGCGTGCCCTGCTTGTATCAAAACGGAAGACTTCCGAAATGATACAAGAATAGGCAAAAACCATACCGAAACTGACGCCGCGCTTTCCGGGATTCCCGGAGGACAGTCGAATTAAGTCTGCATAGAGTGTCTCTGTCGACATGTAACCCCCAACGACAGCCAAAAAGGACACACCGATGCGATTCGCCGACGACTACATCCGGCCCACCGACGCCGCCGCGGAGCTTGGTTGCACCGAGCGCACGCTCGCCCGCTGGCGGAGTGAAGGACGTGGCCCCGCCTATACCCGTATCGGCGCCCGAGTCTTCTACAGGAAAACAGCGCTGACGGATTACGCCCGAGCCGCGGAAGTCCAGCCGGTTAGGAGTGCGGCATCATGAGCCGCCGAAGCCAAGACCGACGTGCAGCACGACGCGCCAAGAGCTCGAAGCGCTGGACGAAAAACGCCCCGACAGGAACCGACTCCCGTCGAGGCGTTGAGATGGGCGACCGACCCGAGTACATTGAAAGCCGTCCACGAAGGGTCTCGCAAACCCTTCGCGATTAAGCTCCGACTGGATAAGAGTCCGAGCACCGGCGAGACAATCATACCGCGTCCGCGGTCGGTCTGTCGCGCCCCTGCCCGCCTGTCCGGTCGGTCCCGTACATCACGGAGACCGACGTGTCCGACGCAATCACCAACGCCGAGTTCCTCGCCGCACTGTTCGGAGAACTCCCGGAATCAGAATACCTATGGTGCGCTCACTTTCCGACCCACCCCAACAAGGCGAAGCCGATCCAATGGGGCGGGTATCCTGTAGCCGGCCCTGTAGGCGACCACCCCGACCGCAATACCTATTTCTCGGTTGCAACGCTGCAAACGGATCAAAAGGGAAAGAAACACCGACGCCTTGAGAATTTTGCGCGCTTGGTGTGTGTCGTGCTCGACGACGCCGCGCCGCTGAAAGGCATTGCCCCGACGTGGATCCTGGAAACCTCCCGACCGGAAGGCCGATCGAACTGTCAGGTCGGTTACAGGCTGGCGGATCCGATCGAGGATGTGGGGGCGGCCACCCGTTTGCATCGTGCCCTCGCCGACGCGGGCCACATCACCGCCGACAAGAACGGGAACAACCCGGTTCGTTACGTCCGGCTCCCGGTCGGCTCCAACACAAAGCACGACCCGCCGCACCCCCACCGCCTTTTAACTTGGGAGCCCGCGGCCCGCGTCACCCTTGACGACCTTATCCTCGGGCTCGGGCTCGACCGCGATGCCATCCTGAGCCCGCCGCACGTCACGACAGCCCCGATCGAGACGCCCTCGAGCACCGAGCCCGCCGCCGAATGGCTCCCGAAGGCGCGCCGCCTCGCCTGGAACGGAGCCCGCCGCACGCACGACGACCCGGCCCTCGGTCGCCACGCGGAAATTTACAAGCTCGGGTCCTTTGCAGCGCGCGACGGGCTCCCCGAATCGGCCCTGGATTTTATCCTCGCCGAGTTTGCCGAGCGGATGCGCCCCACCAATACGAACGGCGAAGCCGCCCCGATCAACATCGAGGCCGAACGCAAGACCATTGCCGACGGGTATGCCCGTGGCGTTGCCGATGGACGGTCCGCGCCGCCCCCCCCTTCGGGTAGCGAAAGCCCCCGCGGCGAAAATGCCCGAAACGGTCCGGTAGGCATGGATGAACTACGCGCGCGAGATGAGGAGGAAAACGCTTCCTTATTATCCTGTAACTCCTTCGACTCCTTCGAACTGCTTCGCCACGCGGGTTCAACCCCTTCGCAACCCCTTCGCAACCCCTTCGCAATTACGCCTGGTGAGCTGATCGAGAACGGGGAGAAAGGTCCGCGTCGCATGATCGACTCAGCCGCCGCCGACGTCGTGTCGCGCGCCTTGACCGATCGTCTCGCATGGGATGCCGAAGCCGGTTCGTGGCTCCTTTGGGTCGGCACCCATTGGCGCCCCCTGGTGACCGCAGCCCCCGCCGAGAAGCTGATCGCCGACGCCGTGGCCGTGGGGACGGACCCGCTCGGCTACCGACTCGGCTACCTGACCGGCATCACCGGCATTGCCTGCCGCCGCGGGCTCCTTCCTCCTCCGACCTGGCCTACCGGCGTGGTCCCGTTCGAGAACGGCCTACTGGACTTGAAGACCCGCACCCTGCAGCCAGCAGCACCGGATTACGCGCTGGATTGGTCGCTCCCCCATCGGTTCGACCCGACCGCCAAATGCCCGAACATCAAGGCGTGGTTATCGTCGGCGGTCGAAAATGATGAAGAAACGGTGCAACTGCTCCGTGCGTGGCTCGCCGCCCTGGTGCGTGGGATTTTTCTGGAAATGTTCCTCGTTTTGATTGGTCGAGGAGGATCGGGAAAGGGGACATTCCAGCGTCTCGCGATGGCTTTAGTCGGAGCCGTCAACGTCGCTATCAGCTCGCTGCGAGACCTGGAAGAAAACCGCTTCGAAACTGCCAAGCTCTACGGCAAACGCCTTGCCATGATCAACGAAGCCGGACGGCACGGAGGCGCGCTCAACATGCTGAAAGCGGTTACCGGAGGCGACAGCATCCCCCTTGAGCGCAAGCATGTGCAGCAATCGGGCTCCTTCGTCTTCAACGGACTAGTCCTGCTGGCGACGAACGAGCAGATAGCATCGACCGACGCCACCTCGGGGCTTGAGCGCCGACGCGTCATGGTGCGATTCCCCAGAACGGCAACCCCGGCCGAACGCGAGGATTGGCGCAGCCGCGGAGGCGAGCAAGGCGTCCTGCATGCCGAGATGCCCGGTCTCATCAACTGGCTGCTGGATATGCCTGTTGCGGAGATCCGCCGACGTATCGAAGCCCCTCCCGAACGGGTCGCCGCCGACAACCTGCTCGGTATGGCCGCAGGCAATACGGTTGCGGACTGGATGATGTTGTCGTGCATTCCCGGTCGGCCCGATAAAACCGCCGACCACGACCTTTATGTGACGCAGATCGGCGAGAAGAAGGAGGTCCGCGAGTCCGGCTCGATCACCTTCGCGCACTGGCACGACCGCCTGTATCCGAACTATCTCAAATGGTGCGACGAACAGAACCGCCGCCCGGTGTCCGTCGTGAAGTTCGGAACGGTCCTGATGGATATTGCCGAGTCACTTGGTTACCTGCTGGAGAACGGCCAACACCCCCGCACCCGTGCATCCTGCATCTACGGGCTTCGCTTGCGCCTTCGCAGCGAGGATTCCAACAGCTGGTTAGAAGACTCCCACGACTGGGTTGCCTCGGTTCGCCAAGCTGCGAAGGGGTTTGAGGCGTGCGAAGGAGTCCGCGAAGGGGTTGAACAGGCGTGGCGAAGGAGTGCGAAGGAGTCGAAGGGGTTTGCGCAAACTTTAGTTTCAAACGCGCACAGCCCGGAGGCGTCAGTAGGCATAGATAGACTACGCGAAGCCGATGAGGCCCGATTCTGATGAGCGCCGCCGCTGCCATTCAACGGCTCCGCGCTGCTGGATTGGAGCTCCAAGCGGACGGGGACGACTTGATTGTTCGCCCTGCTTCGCGCGTCACGACAACGCATCGCGAGCTGGTGCGGATCTACAAGGCCCAGATCGTCCAGATACTGGGCAACGAGCAGAACCCCCAGGTCGCCCCGCCGCCCATCCTGGATCCAGCCGATCGGACCCTCGCCGACGCCTATCTCGACGCCATCGGCGAGACGGACCCCGAGCTGCGTGCCGAGTATCTCGACAACCTAGCGCGCAACCCGCGCTTCATACCCCAGATGCACGCCGCCGCCGTCGCTGCTGGCGTGGCAAGGTGGAATCCATGAGCCGTAAAGACATCGCACGGCCGCCCGTGCACTGCCCCGAGTGTCGCTTCTTCGTCCAGGGTGAGCGTCTGTGTCGGGTCGCTCGGAAGGTCTTCATCACGACGCGCTCGACCACGTGCAAAAAGTATCAGGCGGTAAACCGCCCCGAGCCCGCGCCGCCGGTTTCCAACGGTCGGCATTGGGAAGTATCGGAGCTTTGGTCGGCCCTCACCTTCGAGGAACTCGACGCCGCCGTGTCTGAGATCACGGTCGACGCGTCGGGCTCCGTATGGGTCCGGTACGCCTGCGGAGCAGCGATCGAAGACATGAGAGCGGTCGGCCGCGTCATTATCGGATCGTAAGTGGGTCCTTCCACCGCCCGCGTAGGGTGCGGGCGGCAAAGCCCCGGACTTTGGCTAGGTACTTATACGGAGCTTTTATGGTTATTGATTCAATGGGTTACATCAAGACTACCTGCATACCCGAGCTTCTTCTCAGCGAGCGAGGGGTCCACTGGTCAACCGCGAGCGTCCGGTCCTGGATTGTGCGACAGCCAGCCGAGTTTCCGCTTGTTCCGGCCATCTCGGGTCGACCGGGGCAGTCCCACCGGTTCGAGCCGGCTGCCGTCCTGCGCTGGTACGACGAGGAACGCGCACGCATCGCGATCCGCAGCATCAAGACGCGACTCGGGCGCATGCGCGACACCGGCACGGCGCTGCCCGAAGGATGGGATTGGGTATGAGTCCCGCGGAGTCCCTGATCGCCGTCGCGCGCCGCTTGTCCGCCTTCAATTTTGAATCCGGATCGCCAGAGCGCCGCATGGTCGACGCGATCGAGCGCTGGCTTTCCGCCGACGCCGCGACGCTGGACGAGGCCCTTGGGCTTACCGGCGCCCCCGGCCGCGAGACCGCCCGAACGCTGCACCGCCGCGCGCTACGCGACCGGCACCTGGTCGCTGCCCATGGCATCATCGGCGCCGCCTCGCCGTGGCGCGGATGCCTCGCCCTGGCCGATGAGATCGCCCGCTTCGAGTCGGTCATCTGGCCCCGCTGGCGTGACCTACCGGAGCCGCCGCCCGGCGCCTCGCTGCTGCGCGCTGAGCTCTTCGCCGCCCGACAATTCGGCACGCTGCCCGGGACGCCGATGCAGTTGTCGCGCATCGTCAACAACGCGAGCTGACGCTGTTGATGTTGCCCTGCCCGGCCGATGATGCGATCACCGCCACACCACCGGCCGTGCAGAATGCTCGACGCACTTACCGACCCCTGGGCAATCGAGCCCGACGCCCTACGCCCGATCACCGACGCACTGGAGCGCCTCGCCACCGACCCGCGCGCTACCGACCAGTTGCAGCGCCGCGCCGCCCTGGATCGCCAGCCAGCGCCTGGCGTGCGCATCATTCCGCTGTACGGCCCCATCCTGCGCCGCAACAGCTTCCTGAGCCGACTCCTCGGCTGGCCCACCGTCGAGGCCCTCGCCCTCGAGATCACCGCCGCGAACGACGCTCCAGGCGTGGGACGGATCGTCCTGGACATCGACAGTCCCGGAGGTGTGGTCTGCGGTACCGCGGAGCTCGCTGCCCTGATCCGCCAAAGCCGCAAGCCCGTCGTGGCCTATGTCGAGGGAATGGCCGCGAGCGCCGCCTACTGGCTCGCATCGGCCGCTGACGAGATCGTCTGTGGTCGCTCCGCCCTGGTCGGCTCCATCGGCGTGGTCGCGACCTACCGCCCCGACCGCAACGCCCCGACCAAGGTCATCTCTTCGCAAAGTCCGCTCAAGCAGGCGACGCCCGAGACCGAGCACGGCCGCGCCGAGATACAGCGCACGGTCGACGCCCTCGCCGCGGTCTTCCTCGCCGACGTGGCCCGCTACCGTGCGACGACACCCGCCACCGTCGCGACCAACTACGGCCGTGGCGGACTCCTGGTCGGCTCCGCCATCGTCAAGGCCGGCATGGCCGATCGAGCAGGCACCTTCGCATCAACCCTGACCAGTCCCCGAGGATCCACCATGAAGCCAACCGACAGCGCCGCCACCCGGCTCGAAGCCGTCCGCGCCCGATACCAGTCCGAAGGCATGAGCCGCCCCGAGGCCGTCCTGCGCGCCGCTCGCGAACATGCGGAACTCGCCGCACAAGCCGCCGCCGATCACGCCCCGCCGCCGCTCGACAACAGCGTCGCCGACGCATACCGCGCCACGATCGACACGCTTGTGATGCACGGGGAGCCGAGGGCGACCGCTCCACTGCGCCTCGCCCGCGAAAACCCCGAGCTCGCCCGCCGCTATGGCGCTTACGCCGCCCGCCAGCGTGCGGAGGTCGCCACCCATGGCTAACCTCGAAAGCGTCATCAGCGGTCTGCGTGCGGCCCTTGGCAAGGCCACCGGAGACTTCAGCGCGCTACGCGCCTCGGTCGAGCGTCTCAAGCAGGAACGCGAAGACGTCGCCGCCGCCCCGACCAACCGCGTCGACATCATCGACGCGCTGAATCTGCGCATCGACGGCGCCGCCGCGCACTATCGCGAGGCCCTGGATCGCCAGCTCGACCACTTTGCAGGCATCGGCCCGAGCTACGTCGCGCGCCACCTGGATCTTGAGCGCAGCGAAGAAACCGGACTCTTCCACCTGCTGCGCCACTACAAGACATGGGACGCGCCGCGCAAGCTGGAGACCCGGCGCAGCGTATCCGACGCCGCGCTGTGCTTTTTCGTCGGCCCCGAGACCATCAAGGCCAAGCTCGCCGAGCGGGTCGCCGCGCTGCGAATTCCGAACGAGGGACTCCCGGCCGCCGCCCGCGAGAAGCGCCTCGAGGAGCTGGATCGCCAGATCGAGAAGGCCGAAGGCGAGCTGCAGGCGATCCGCGACGCCGCCCGCGAGGCCGGACTTGTGCTCGCCGACCCGGAAGGCGTCCGCGAGCCGTCCGGGCCACGGATCACCTTCACCGGGAAAGGCGTATGAGCGCCGACCATCCGCGCGTGATGAAGGTCCTCGAGGACGTCGACGCCTGGCTTGCCGTGCGCACGACCGCCGAGCCGACCCCCGAGCAGATCGCCGCCGCCCGCCGCGCCACCGCCCGGCTGCATGAGATGAACGCCGTAGACTTGTTGCTGGTGCTGCGCGACACCCGCGAGCTCGGGCGCGCACCCTCCGAGGTCAATCTCGAGGTTTGATTTTGCGATGGACCCCGCCATGGGGGAAGGAGTCGCCGCCGGCGCGTCCATGGTGAGCCGGCAACCCCTTTCAACGGAACCCCGACGTGGCACACATCGAGATCAACCGCACCACCTGGACGAAGCTCGCCGACGCCGCCGACGTGGCCTTTTGCGTCACGTCACGGGATTTCGACGGATTCGAGGTCCTGTTCGGGTCCGACCGACCGGCGCCCGACGCGCAAGGCGCGCTGGTCCCGCCCGGCTTCGCCAACGGCGTCAACCGCCTGCATGGCACGGGGCACGCGTGGGGCAAGGTGCCTGCGCGATCCAGAAACGAGACATCTCTCGTCATCACCACCGCCGCCGATCCGCCGTCACAGTGACGAACAGCGTACAACTGCAGATCGACGGCCCCCTGATCGCCGCCAACGACTCGGGCGGGTTCGACCTGCGTGCGACCGACGAAGACACCGCCGTCGAGATCTTCCGGTCCTGGTTCCGAGCAGAGCGCGCACGGCTCGACCGGGAAGCCGCCGCCGCCGCGCGACGCGCCCGGATCCGCCTGGTACCACCGCCCCGCTGAACAACGCCCTGCCCGGATGAATACTTTGCGCCGGTATGCGAGCGCTCGCAAACCGCGACTGAAGAAGTACCTGAACCCGAATACACCCCGGAAACGGCACCTGAACCCGCTGAATCGCCTGTCGAGACCGAAGCAAAAAGCGAGATTCAGAACGACGACGTGACCGCGGCCGGTCAACACCCTGCCCCGGTTGGGGTCTCCTACTCTGTAAGGAGACGCCCCGGGTAAGTGACGGTCACAACCTCGCGACGTCGCGAGGTTTCAAAAGTAAGCGCCGTGACTGTCACGACGTCCGGCCAAAGTCGCGTTTGAGACGCGACTTAACCCCAGGGTCCGAACGCTACCTGGATCGGGTCACGCCTTCCGACGTTGTGCCGGAACCGGCACAACGTGGCTTTTCCGCAACGTCCGAACGCAATCTGGATCGTGTCACGCCTTCCGGCGCGTTTTAAATTCGGGATCCGAATCCCGAATTGCGTCCGAACGCATCCTGGATCGGGTATCGCCTTCCGGCCTGATCGAAAATTAAAGACTTTAAAAATCGATCAAGGTCCGAACCCATCCTGGATCGGGTATCGCCTTCCGGCATTTTCCATTTGTTCTTCGCAAGCAGAATCTAGGGTCCGAACCCATCCTGGATCGGGTATCGCCTTCCGACTCCGCCCATAAGGTTACACACACGTGACCTTATCGTCCGAACCCATCCTGGATCGGGTATCGCCTTCCGACAAAGCTGCTGAGGTTTACCACACGTGTAGTAAAGGTCCGAACCCATCCTGGATCGGGTATCGCCTTCCGACCGCACCCGCCAAAATCGCCAGTATCGGCGATCACTTGCGCGACCCCTTGAGGATCCAGCGCCGACCGAGAAACCCGACGAACGGTATAGAATTCCGCCCGCACGCTGTTACACTAAGCATATGTCACATGTTACCGATACCGAGAAAGGGAAACCGACCCGCGTCCGCATGGCCGAATGGCGTGCTCGGATGCGAGCAGAAGGATTCGTGTCGGTCACTGACTGGGTACCCGCGGAGTCGAGGCCCCTGGTCCGGGATATCTGCAAGAAGCTGAGGGAGGGAAAGAGAAGCGCGAAACCGAAGTGAAGCGGCACCCAAGGGCGTTGGCGCGCCCGAGGATGCCTGACCACAACCCACCTGATACCGAGGTGAATCATGGCTAACCGCCAGCATAGCAGCACGCACGCGCGCCGACTTGAGCGCGTCATCCGCCGAGCGATCGGCACCGGCAACAACGCCACCCTGCGCGCCGTCGCAACCCTCGCGCACGACCACCACCTCGGCGCCGTCCAGGCCCGCGCCGAGGCTGCGCTTCGCTTCATTGGAGACCGCCAACCCCCGCTGGAGATCGAACGATGAGCACCGCATACACCGGAATGGATGAGCTGTGGAGAACGGCGTGGGCGTTGCAAGGCCTGACCCGAACGCTCGACATCGAAGACCATGAGTCCGTTGATACGGAGTTCGAGCGCGACCGCCTTTCAGGAATCGCGAGCGCCGCCCACATCCTGTCGGCCCGCCTGCTCCAGATCGCCGACGCCTTCAACGACGCCCTGTCCGGTCGGCACTCGCGAGCCCTTGAGCGCATCGCCGCCGACACCGGGGAAACCCCCGTGGAAGCCGCCGCCCGCCTGCTGTGCGCGGCCCTGGATGACGACATCGCGCAGCGCGAAGCCGCAGCCGCCGCCGAACGGGCGTGCATCGTCGCCGAGGCCCTCCGGGCGAGGGCGGAGCGCGCAGCATGAAGCCTTCAATCCAAACCCTCAAGGCCACCCGCGACCAGGCCCAAGCCGAGTTCGAGCGCATGGAAGCCGCCGCCCGCATGATCCGCGCCGAGCTCACGGCCGCCGAACGCAAGGCCCGGGCCGCCCGCAAGGCGTTTGAAGCCGCCCGCCTGGCGTGGGTCGATGCCGTGGAGGGCAACCCATAGGCGACCGCGGAAGGCGCCCGTAACTCACGTGAGTAACGGGCGCAACCCTTGCGTGGTTGCGGTCACGTTTGGTCGGTTTCTGATCTTTGGCACCATTGGTGCCAAATCAGAAAAACCCGCCTTTTCAATCCCGATCGACCTTAAACAGGCCGCTTCTCGGATTTGCTACCAATGGTAGCAATCAGAAAACCCGGCCCTTCGGGTTGGAACCATTTGCGTATTCCACGCCCATTCGGCCACCCATTCCACGGGCATTCGGCCACTGATTCCACGCTGATTCGGCCACCCGTTCCACGGCGATCCGGCCACTGATTCCACGGCCATTCGGCCACCCCCGGGCAGGGGGCGACGCAGGACCACGATCCACTAAGATCGACCCTTTTTTCGAAGCGAGGGGTCGAGATGGAGCGGTTGTCCATGCGTAAGATTCGTGAGTATTTGCGCCTGCGGTTCGAGGTCGGCCTGTCGGCTCGGCAGATCGCGGCGAGCCTGCAGGTGTCGCGCAGCAGCGTCGGGGAGTACGAGCGGCGCTTTGCCGCCGCGGGGCTGAGTTGGCCCTTGCCCGAGGCCTTGAGCGATCGGGAGCTGGAGCGGCGGCTGTTTCCGCCGCCACCGGCGGTGCCGGCCGACACCCGCGTGGTGCCGGACTGGACGGTGGTGCATCAAGAGCTGCGCCGTCCCGGTGTGACGCTGATGCTGCTGTGGGAGGAGTACCGGGCGGAGCACCCCGAGGGCTTCGGCTACAGCTGGTTCTGCAAGCGCTACGAAGACTGGAGCGGCGCGCTCGACGTGGTGATGCGTCAGACCCACCGTGCCGGGGAGAAGCTGTTCGTGGACTATGCCGGGCACACGGTGGAGGTCGTGGATCCGGCCAGCGGGGAGATCCGCACCGCGCAGATCTTCGTGGCGGTGCTCGGGGCCTCGAACTACACCTACGCCGAGGCGACCTGGTCGCAGGCCCTGGCCGACTGGATCGGCTCGCATGTGCGGGCCTTCGCCTACTTCGATGGGGTTCCAGCCATTCTGGTCCCGGACAATCTGCGCAGCGGCGTGAGCAAGTCCCATCGCTACGAGCCGGATCTCAATCCCACCTATCTGGAGCTGGCCAACCACTACGGCGTGGCCGTGGTGCCGGCACGGGTGCGCAAACCGCGCGATAAGGCCAAGGCGGAGACCGGGGTGCAGATCGTCGAGCGCTGGATCCTGGCGGCTCTGCGCCACCAGAGCTTCTTCAGCCTGAGCGCGTTGAACACGGCGATCGGCGGCCTGCTGGAACGGCTCAATCAGCGGCCCTTCAAGAAACTGCCCGGTTCGCGACGCACGGCCTTCGAGACGATCGATCGTCCGGCACTGCGTCCGCTCCCTCTGACCCCCTACGTCTACGCGACCTGGAAGCGGGTGCGGGTGAACATCGACTACCACGTCGAGGTCGACGGGCACTACTACTCGGTGCCCTACACCCTGGTGAAGCAGGCGCTGGACGTGCGCCTCACCGACCACACGGTCGAATGCTTCCACCACCGCCAGCGCATCGCCAGCCATGTGCGCTCCCCGCTGAAGGGCCGCCACACCACCGTCGCCGAGCACATGCCCAAGGCCCATCGCGAGTACGCCGAGTGGACCCCGGAACGCCTGGTGCGCTGGGCCGAAAAGACCGGACCGGCCACCGCCGGGGTCATCGGTCACATCATGGCCAACCGTCCGCATCCCCAGCAGGGCTTCCGCTCCTGTCTGGGGATCCTGCGTCTGGGCGAGCGTTACGGTCACGACCGCCTGGAGGCCGCCTGTGCGCGGGCCCTTCGTCTGAACGCCTGCCGCTACAAGAGCATCGAGTCGATCCTGCAACGCGGCCTCGACCGCCAAGCCCTCCCCGAGCAGCACAGCTTGGATCTCCCCGCCGCCCACGACCACCTGCGTGGTCCGGGCTATTTCCACTGACCGTCACACCCCCAGAGAGGAGTCCGACCCCATGTTATATCATCCCACCCTGGAGAAGCTCCAACAGCTGCGCCTCACCGGCATGTCCACCGCACTGCGCGAGCAGCTGGACCTGCCCGACATCCACACCTTGGGTTTCGAGGAGCGCCTCGGCCTGCTCGTGGACCGGGAACTGACCGCCCGCGAGGAGCGCCGTCTGCAGACCCGCCTGCGCCAGGCCAAGCTCAAGCACAGCGCCTGTCTGGAAGATATCGACTACACCACCCCGCGCGGCCTGGATCGCGGCCTCGTCACCCAACTGGCCACCGGCCAATGGATCCGCGAGGGTCTCAATTGCCTGGTCCTCGGCCCGACCGGCATCGGAAAAACGTGGCTGGCGTGCGCCCTGGCACAGCAGGCGTGCCGCCAGGGCTTCACCACCCGCTATCTGCGTGCCCCGCGCCTGTTCGAGGAGCTGCGCCTCGCACACGCCGACGGCGGCTTCCCCAAGCTCATGCGCAGCTTCGCCAACACCGATTTACTGCTGCTGGACGACTGGGGACTGATGGGCCTGGACGCCGAGGCCCGGCGCGATCTGCTCGAACTGCTCGACGATCGCCACGGCCGGCGCGCCACCCTCATCACCAGCCAGCTGCCGGTCGAGCATTGGCACGACCTGATCGGTGATCCCACCCTGGCCGATGCGATCCTCGATCGGCTGGTCCACAACGCCTACCGGATCACCCTCAAAGGCGAGTCGATGCGCAAACGTCACGCCCGGACGTTGACGCCGACCACACCCACCGAGTAACAATGACCCGCCTGCGTCGCTTCGCTCCGACTGCCCCGGCCGAATGGCCGTGGAACGGGTGGCCGAATGCCGGTGGAGTCGCCGGCCGGATAGTGGTGGAACAGGTGGCCGAATGGCGTGGAATGCGCACCGATGAGGCGCGTTTTCTGCTGGCGCTCAAATTGTTCGAGCAGGGGCGAATCTCCTCGGGCAAAGCCGCAGTGCTTTGCGGCATGGGGCGGGTCGCCTTTCTTCTGGCCGCAGGCCGCGCAGGGGTTCCGGTGGTCGATTTGAGCGGAGACGATCTGGACGAAGAGTTCGCGTGATGCTCATCGAGCGCGCTGTCATCAACGCCGGGCCCTTGGTTGCGCTGTCGCTGATCGGGCGGCTCGATCTGTTGGACGCCTTGTTTCCCGAGTTTTGGACTCCGGATATCATCTTTCAGGAGGTCGTCGTGGCCGGCGTCGGGCGACCCGGGAGCTTACGCCTTGCCGAAGAAAGTAGGTTGGGCAAAGCGAAGCGTGCCCAACCAAACGCCAGCGAGAGGACATCATGCGGTATCGCAGATCGCAACAATCCGGCGGGAGCTTCTTCTTTACACTCGTGACCTATGAGCGTCAGCCCATTCTGACTCGGCCTGACCATATCGATCGCCTGCGAGCGGCATTCAAACGCGAGATCGAGAAGTATCCATTCGCTTTGGATGCGATCGTGATCCTGCCGGACCACCTGCATGCCCTATGGCATTTACCTGAAGGGGACCGGGATTTTTCGGGGCGATGGAGCCGGATCAAGCGTTATTTTAGTATCGGCTGTATTGGGACAACCGCTGAACAATCGGATTCAAGACGACAAAAACGGGAGCGGATGGTTTGGCAGCGACGATTTTGGGAACATACCATCCGCGACGAAGAAGACTGGCGGCGGCATATCGATTATATTCATTTCAATCCAGTGAAGCATGGTTATGCGCGGTCAGCAGGAGAATGGCCATATAGTTCTTTCCAGCGGTGCGTTCAAAAAGGATGGTATGCACCCGATTGGGGCACGATCGAGCCAACGGAGATCCAGGGGTTTAACTTTGAATAAGGGTTTGGGTTGGGCACGCTACGCTTTGCCCAACCTTCGGCCTAGATGACCGAAGAGCATCGATTGTTGGCACAACGAGCGATGGCGGCATGACAAGTCTCGGCCGCATACAGCCAGTAGGTTGGGCAAAGCGCAGCGTGCCCAACCTGCGCCGTCATCGCAGGGAGCCGTTGGGCACGCTGCGCTTTGCCCAACCTACGGAGACGCGGCAGGAGGTGATTGAATGGTACGTGTGCGCTACAACCAGGGCTGGTCCCGACGCGGCTTTGCGCTGCTCTGGGACGCCGACGTCCTTGCCCGGCTCGCGCCGCCGGGCGCGGTGCTGTCGCTGCGCCAGTTCTTCGACTTGGTGGATGACTGGCCGGACGAGCTGCCCGCCGCCGAGGGCGACGCGCTGATTGTCGCCGGGCTCGAGGGCTGTCTCGATGTCCTCTCCGGCGACGATGCCGCCCAGTGGCTCGAAACGGATCTGCGCGAGGCCGTCTTCTCCTTTCAGGACTTCTACGAGGGCCAGGCCGGTCTGATCCTATGGGTGCCGAGCGGCCGCAACCGCATCAGCATGAATGGCGCGAGCGAGACCTACCACTGGAAGCATCGCGACGCCGGCCCCGACGGCCTGCCGATCGGCCGTCTGCTCTTCTCCGGCGCCGAGAACGAGGTCGAGCGACTGCTGAGCAGCGACGATTCCAGCGCCGACTACGACGGCAAACAGTGGGCCGGGCTGCATCATCCGCGGATCAGTTGACGGGCACAGGCCGATGCGTGTCGCTTTCTGCTTGGGTGATTTCCGGGATAAGATCGACTGGCGTGTAGGGGCGAATGAATTCGCCCCTACAGGTCTTTCCAACATGCACATTCGGCATGCCTATTCACGGAAATCGCCTGATCTTTTCATTCGTGTCTCTCGATTTGGATCTTTGGGGCGCGGCACTTGGTAGCCATCAGGGGTAAGACACGATGAAGAATATCCTCGCCGAGGTCGCAGTGAGTGTCAGCGAGCTCAAACGTAACTATGCCAACGTCATCCGGGAAGCCGAAGACCACCCGGTCGCCGTGTTCAACCGCAATCAACCGGAGGCTTATCTCTTGTCGGCGGATTTCTACGAACGGCTAATGGCTCAGCTCGAGGACCTCGAAGATGCCGCGCTCGTTCGTGAGCGCGCCGATGGTCCCTTTGTCGATGTCATGCTCGATGAACTATAGGCTGCGCTTCCATGAGCTCGCCCTGGCCGAATGGCGCAAGTTGGACCCGAGTGTCCGCGGTCCGCTGAAGAAGAAACTGGCGCAGCGGATGACTAATCCGCGCGTTCCTTCCGCCGCACTCTCGGGGATGGCGGATTGCTACAAGATCAAATTGCGTGGCGTGGGTTATCGGCTCGTCTATCGGGTCGACGATGAGGTGGTCTATATCACTGTGATTGCACTCGGGCGGAGGGATCGGAGCCAGGTCTATTCAGCCGCCAAGAAGCGGCTTCAGGATTGACTTGGTGGATGACTGGCCGGACGAGCTGCCGGCCGCCGAGGGAGACGCACTCATCGTGGCCGGGCTGGAAGGCTGTCTCGATGTTCTCTCCGGCGAAGACGCCGCTCAGTGGCTCGAGACCGATCTGCGCGAGGCCGTCTTCTCCTTTCAGGACTTCTACGAGGGCCAGGCCGGTCTGATCCTTTGGGCGCCGAGCGGCAGCCCGTCTCCTGGCCCTGTTCGAGCAATTGGAAGGCTATCTCGACCTCCTCGACCGTCTGACACAGCATGACTACGGTGCTCATCGCTCGGCCGATTTTCATGTCAGCAAGTGGTTCGAGCAGTGGAACAAGGGGCGAGATCTCTGGCGCCTGAAGGTTTGGGATCTGGAGGACAAAGGACTCCGCTACCGCGTTGTCTATGCCTTTGCACCCAAACAACACCACTACCACGTTTTGGCGATCGCGCCGCGGAAATTCGACTATGACTCAAGCCATCCCTTCAGCCAGCGCATCCTCCGCGCCTATCAAGAGCTATGAGAAGGTTGTCGGCCAACCCGGCACGGCGGTTGAGACCAGCAGCAACGCCCGCTGTCAGATATATACCTTTGAAGACTACGCCGTGCCTAAGGCGAAGGCACCCGCTCGACACGTCACGATCGGCGATCTGGTCGAATGTTGGGAGCAGAACCCGGAAAAGCGGGCAGCCATCGAGGAAGGCCGACATTGGGTCGCGGAGACCTTTTATCCCGGTGACGGCGATACGGTGCGCACCCTGCGGCTGCGGAAAGGCTGGTCTCAAACCCGTTTGGCCGAGGCATTGGGGACGAGTCAATCCCATGTTGCTCGGATCGAGCGCGGCACCGAGAACCTCGCCATTCAGACCTGCCGAAAGCTCGCTGCTGCGCTTGACATCGACTTGAACACGCTGGATCAGGCGCTAAACCGGCAGGAAGCCATCGTACGAGCCAAGCAGCCATGATCGCACGCCACGTCGAGACCCTCTTTTGTGACGACATCCGCCATGAGGTCGGCGGCAAGCTCTCCTATATCGGGGTCTATTCGGGGGGGCTGTTTGTTCGCGCCTTTCCGGTCACGCTACCTAAGCTCTGCCTGGCCGTCAGGATCCTCACCCCCGCGAATGCACCGCTCCGATCTTTGACCTTGCAGGTCTTGAAGGATGAAGAGACCCTGCAAGAACTGATTGTGGATGATGCGGAGCTGGCGGCGGCATCTGCTGTGGATGCCGACATGGAAGAAAACCAAAGGGCCGATCGGCTCCTGATGGCGCAGTTCATGTTGGTTTTTTCTCCGATACACTTCGACGGACCCTGCGTCCTAAAGGTTCGCGTTCAGACCGAGTCCGGGGAGTTTCGGGGTATGGCGCTTAAAGTGGATGCTCTGCCGACAACGCTCGCCCCCGATCCTGACTGACCGGGATCGCATCCCATGCCGCTCGATTTTCAGCCCGGACAGCGCGTCCGCCATCCCGAATTCGGTGAAGGGGTAGTGCTCGCCGTCGCCTCCGACGGCACTGTGCGGGTCTTCTTCACCGGCGGGGAGCGGCAGGTCTTCGCCGCGTCGCTCCAGATCGTCACCTGTCGCACCGAGGCGATCATCGCGCATGTTCAGGGCGGCGCGGAGCGGCTGCGCCATGCCTGGTTGCATCTGGAGGCCTACGCGCTGCCCTTGATGGACAACGCGGCGGCGCTGACCTCCGCGCAGATCGATCTGCTGCCGCATCAGGTTGTGTTGACGCATCAGGTCGCGACCGCCGCGCCCCGCCGCTTTTTGGTGGCGGACGAAGTCGGGCTCGGCAAGACGATCGAGACGGCGCTGATCCTGCGTGAGCTGGCCAGTCGCCGGGAGCTGACGCGTGCCCTGATGGTCGTCCCCGCCGGCCTGGTCAGCAACTGGCACCGCGAGCTGAACGAGGTCTTCAACCTGGATTTCGAGGTGTTCGGCACCGAGGGAGACGTCACCGACCGCAAGAGCAACGCCTTCGCCAAGCACGACCGCCTCATCGCCAGCGTCGACACCCTGAAGCGACCGGCGCGCATCAAACGCCTGAAGGAGGCGCCAACCTGGGATCTGGTGGTGTTCGACGAGGCACATCATCTGTCCGCCTATCGCAACGGCCGCAAGGTCCGCAAGACCGAGAACTACAAACTCGCCGAGGCGCTGCGCGACCACGCGCGCGATCTGCTGCTGTTGTCCGCTACCCCACACCAAGGCGACCACTTTCGCTTCTGGATGCTGGTTCAGTTGCTCGATCCGACCCTGTTCAAGAGCCCCGAAGAGATGGTCGAGGAACGCCATCGGCTCAACGCGGTGGTCTACCGCCGCACCAAGGCCGATGCCTGCACGCCGGACGGGGCGCCGCTGTTTACGCGCCGCTGGGTGCATACGGAATCCTTTGTCATGGCCCCTGCCGAAACGGCCTTCTACGGCAAGCTGCGCGAGTATTTGCTCGATGGGTTCGACCTCGCCAAGCAGCAGGGCAACCAGGGCCGGGCGCTGGGTTTCGTGATGACGATCTTCCAGAAGATCGCCGCATCCAGCTTCGCGGCAGTTCGGGGCACGCTGCGGCGTCGGCAACTGGCGCTGACCCTTCACGAGGCCATCCTCAAGGACCAGGCGCTGGATATCGATGGACACCAGGCCCTGATCGATGCGGCCCGGAACCTGATCCACGAGCAGACCGGTCTACCGGATGATCCGCTCGGGCGGGGCGAGGTCGAGCGTATTCTCGCCGACCTCAAGCTCCGGCTGATGCGCAAGCTGGACGAAGAGCAATTGGCCAGTGTGGCGTCATCGGAGTCGGCGGAGACACTGACCGCCGAGGGCGAGGAGTTGGCTGCGACGGCAGTCGCGCTGGCGCTCCCCGAAGAGCGTCTGCGCATCGCCGAGGTGCTGGCCGCCTTTCCGTGCGAGCGCGAGACCAAGGCTGGAATCCGATGGACATGGAGCAGCGGATCGGACGCATCCATCGCTATGGCCAGAAGGACACGGCGCAGGTCTATAACCTGGTCCTCTCAGACACCATCGAAGGCCGGATCTTTCTGCTGCTCAACGACAAGCTCAACGAGATCGCCCGCACCCTGGGCAAGGTCGACGAGCATGGCAACGTCACGGAGGATCTGCGTGGTCAGATTCTCGGTCAGTTGAACGACCGGCTGAGCTACGACCAGCTCTATCGAGAGGCACTCTCCGACCCGGAGCTGAAACGCACCCGCGAAGAGCTTGAAGCGGCCATGAGCAACGCCCGTGAGGCGCGTCGGGTGGTCTTCGAGCTGTTTCAGGATCTGGATCGGTTCAGCCTGGACGACTACAAGCCCCTCGCCGACATCGACGCAGGCAAGGCGCGGCTGGTCGCCTTCCTGCGTGCGGCCGTCGAAGATCAGGGCGGACGTTACCGTGAGATCGACGCGTGCCGTTTTGAATTGACGCTCGACGCTCAAGCGGCGCCGATCCTCTGCACGCTGGACCGGGATCTCGCGCAGAGCGACGACGCTCTGGTGCTGATGGGGCTCGATCATCCGACCCTGGGCCGGCTGTCGGAGCGGTGGCGAAGCGCGCCGCCGGCCGGGATCGGCGCGGTCGCGAAGGGCGACCTGGACCAACCGATCGCCCTCAGTGTCTGGTGGGTGCAGTCCTTCGGCGGTGGCTCGGGCGCGGGCGCCGACATCATCCCGATCGCCGTCGACCTGGAGGGCAAACGCGTTCCGGCGATCGAAAAGCGCTATCGCGATGTCTTTCGGACGCCCGCGGCCCATCCGGTCTTCCAGCCGTCGGAGCGTATCGATCTGATGCACCGGCACATCGAGCCGACCTTGCAGAGTGAGCTGAGCTATCGCGGCATCGCGAGTCCCGAAAAAGGATATGCGTCTGAATTGGTTGCCTGGGTCGAGGTCCGCCAGGAATGAGACAGATCAAGCCCGGGAACCCAAACTGGAACGCATTACGCCGTTCATATAGCGCTGCAACTGCGACGTTCGCTGGCGGTCTTGGGTGCGAGAAAATAGGTCGTGCCATTAATCGGGGTCGGCTAAATGGAGACCTTTTCTCCCGGGTACAGCGGGAATCATTGTTCTTGCCAAGCGTAAAGGTTTGATCGCGTCGGTGGAAATTCCGCTCTGGCAGCTGCAGGGTTCGGGGTTGTGGCTCTGCGAGGATCTGATTGTGGCCCTCGCGGCCGAATCCGACCGTTGCTTTCTGCCTGGTGTGCGGGGGCCAGGGTTGAACGGGTGCGGGGGGCGGATTTTTTGCTAACTCGGTTTGGGCCAACCGATGGTCAAGACCTGGCCGAGCATTGCGTTGAGCCATTCAAAACCCTGCCGCGGCGCGACGATTGGATTTTCGTCATCGATGAGACGGTGGGCCCGGGTGCGCTGAAATGCTTGGTCGTGCTCGGCATTCCCGTCGCCCGGTTGGCCGAGACCGGCTAATCGCCACGGCATGGCGACATGACGGTGCTGGCCGTCGAGACGACGGTCACGAGTACCGGTGTTTGTCTTGCCGTATCGCGCGCGCTTGCCCGAGTGGACGCAGACGATCGCCGTGTCCAAGACCATCCAGACGGTCCTGAAAACCCGGGGCCTCTCGTGCGCCACACCGGCGGTGGTGCAGGCCGAGTTGGCTGCGCAGGGACCGCTGGCGGCCCCGGTGGCCGAGTTCCAGACACGGATACTCCAGCACCTCGAACACGAGGCGGCCAAGCTTCCCGCCGGGGCGACCTGGCTGGCGTCCTCCGATATCATCGAATCGGTCTTCGGCCATTACAAAGCCTTCACCGCCCGCGGCCCGCTCAAAGAAGTCGGCAGGCTCGTGCTGCTGATTCCGGCCTTCCTCTGCGAGCTCACTGCCCCGGTCATCCGCGAGGCGATGGCATCGGTGCGCACCATTGATGTCGAGCGGTGGGTCCAGACGCACCTCGGGCCCTCCATGCTCGCACGCCGTCGGCGTGCTCTGAGACCGGCCATGAAAACTGCATGAACATTTCTCGGCCTTCCGATGGGAAATTGAACAGCCTAGGCATCGCCCGGCCAATTGGCCGGGCGCGGATTGAAACCCACGGTCTGCCGCAAGGTCGCCGTCGACCTGCATCCGGGCCTCTATCGGGTGTTCTACATTCCGCTGTCCACCGGCAACGTGATGGACATGTACAAGACCATCGGCTGGGAGCTCGGCCTGCCGGTGGAGCGCAACCGCGCCGCGGCCTTCCGCACCATCCGCACCGAGATCACCCGCTTGAGCCTGGAGGCCAAGCAACGCCCTGTCCTGATCGTCGACGAGGCCCATCATCTGCGCAACGAGGTGCTCGAGGATCTGCGCCTGCTCACCAACTACCAAATGGATTCGGAGAATCGCCTCTGTCTGCTGTTGGTCGGGCTCACGGAGCTGCGCCGCCGTCTGAGCATGGCGGTGCACGAGTCGCTCGCCCAGCGCATCGTGGTGCGTCATCACGTGACCGGGCTGACCCGCGAGGAGCTGCCGGCCTATCTGACCCATCGGCTGCGCCTGGCCGGCTGCGAGCTGCCGCTGTTCGAGCCGTTCGCCGTGGAGGCGCTGTTCCAGGCCACCCGCGGCATGCCCCGCAAGGTCAATCGTCTGGCCCACTACGCGCTCACCGGTGCGGCACTGGAACAGGCCCGCCAGGTCAGCGCCGAGCACGTGCAGACCGCCCGCGAGGAGGTCGCCCCATGAACCGGCTTCCCGAACCCTTCACCATCCTCCTGCCCGAGGACTGGACGCCCGAGCAGGCTTGGGCCGTCCAGGATTGTTTGGATGAACTGCTCGTGCAGATCCAGGCGCGCTACGGAGCGGCCGTGCGGCAGTGGCTCGACGGCGAGGACACCGATCCGGACCCGCACCCGCCGCCCGACGCCGTCACCCAACTGGACCTCTTCGAGAACGACTTCGACGATCCGCTGCCCTTCTGACCGACCCTCCCCCCCGGCGGGTCGCCACCCGCCGGGCACCCTCCCCACAGGCGCCCGACCCGGGCGCGTCGACCACCGCCGCGACGCACTCCACACGCCGCCTTCGCGCTCCTCGGGCTCCTCGCACTCCTCCACCTGCCGACACTGCGCCACCGGGGTGATCAGTGCGGGAAAGCCGCGAGCATTCCGCGCGAAATAATTCGGGAATTGGGCGGTGAAACAAAGTGAGCAACAACAAGAGTCAAAAGGCGTCAGGCCGCATCGAGCATGAAATCAACATGCACCGCATCAAAAGGAAAGCAGACACCTTGCGCGTCTTGTTCGATCAGGCCCGCGTCGATCAAGGCATGGAGGTCAGCATGCACCGCCTTCACATCTCGGCCGACGCGGCGCGCTACCGCTCGGATCGACAGGCTACCGGCCCCGGTCATCGCCTTGAGGATTTGCCAACGCTTGGCGGTCAACACTTCCCAGAGCAACTCTGGGCTGGCAAAACTGATCACCGGGTCACTCTGCGCGCCCGTGTTCCATGCCTGCGCAAAATCACCCAGGCTCGCACCCAGATCTTGGACCTTCATCGTCAAGATCGGCATCGCTCGTTCTCCTCACGCATCCGCTGACTATCGCGTTGGAAAGCCGCGACCAGCCTTTCAACTGTCTCGAAGCGGTGCGGCATTTCTTGGTCGCCCCAATGCCGATGATCACCTTTTCCGGCTTCAATGTCGTAACGCAGCAAACAAATGCCTGTACATACGAGAGCCAAGCGATACTTGAAACGGTGCACGCTGTTGCGCAACGGCTCAGGCAACCGCCAGATCACCAGCTCGGCGAACACATGCGGCGCCAGTACGACCCGTCGGCGCAAGAGCAACTCAGCCTTCATGTTGGAAAGTTTGCCAACGCCTACAGAATCGTGCATCCGCCAACAGACCGATGTGGAGCGGCGTGAAGCCGTCCGGCTCTCACATCAGCGTCTCGACCTCGAAGCCCACCCGGGTGCACTGCCGGCGGCTGAGCTCGATTCCGACAAGATGGATCGGCAGGCCCTCGGCGCGGTACCTCGCGGGCCGTAGGTACACCGATGAACAGCTGTTGCTTTCAGCATCGGGCAAAGCCGAGGTTCGGGCCAAAATGTTCCGGACGGGGCAAATGCCCCGTCCGGCCGCGAGGGTTGCAGGATAAGGCGCGCGGCAGGGCGGTCGCGGTTTGGCGAAGACGCTTGTCGCGCCGTATCCACCGGGCGACGTGGCCAGCCGGGGTGCCGGATGCTCCTGCGGCGCATTTGTCGGGCTGAAGCCCTCCCGCGCGTCGGTCAGCGCGCTTGATGGAAATACTGGAATCCAGTACTTTTCTCACATGCGAACCGTGATCGAAACTCCGACCTTCCGCAAGCAGGCCGATGGGATCTGGTCGGAGGATGAACGACTCGATTTTGTGAGTTGGATCGCTCAGCACCCGCTATCGGGCGAGGTGATCCCCGGCGCCGATGGAGTCAGGAAAGTCCGCTGGTCAGCGCCGTCAAAGGGTAAGCGTGGCGGAGTTCGAGTGATCTACTTCAATCTTGATGCCGAGGGATTGGTCTATCTGATCGCCATCTATCAAAAATCGAAACAGACGAACATCCAGCCCAACGAGATCAAGAGGATCACCGAGTGAACATCGAGCAGATCGCCAAGGCCATCGAAAAAGACGCAGGGGAGGACCTGCCGGACTTGCGCGAAAGCCTAACCGAGATGAAAGCGGGACTCGCAGGCCGCAGGTACGCCGAGGAACAGCTGTTGCTCAGGATAACCCGCAACACCTTAGGACTTTCGCAGCCAGCGTTCGCGGACTTGATTCAGACGCCCGTGGCAACCCTGCGCGACTGGGAGCAGGGCCGCTCCGTGCCGCCGGGTGCGGTGCTATGTCTATTGAAGATCGCTCTGAAGCACCCTGAGGTTCTGGCTGAGCTGGCGGCTTAACCAAGTGAAAACTTGCGGCTTGTCAGCACAATCGGGCCGACCGACTATGGACGAACATCCGGTGTCAAGCATAGACGCTCGGGTGCATTTGTGTACGGAGAAGGTGCGTTCGGTTGCCCCGTATCAGTGCTTTTTCGGCTGGAGGCGTCTGTTGCCGAGGGCGCGATGGCTGCGAGATGACAGGGAGGTTTCCGGGGAGGTCTCTGCGGACGTTCGGGGCCCCGGCAGGCGGGTGGCGGATGGGCCTTGTTCGTATCGCCTGCCATCGCGGCACGTGGCGCAGAGCACCACGGGGGCAGGCGTGACACCGCGGAGCGGGTGTCACGAGCTCGTTTGGTGTCACCCGTCCGTGTGGTGTCGCGCGTCCGTTTTGGGTTTGGGTGGCCCGTCGAATGGGCGAGGCCGCCGAATGCACTGCACTGATCCGCCGACCGGCGGCCTCGCGCGCAAGAGCGTCGGTCCGCACGGATTTCGAAAAGGGCTCGGAGCCCTTTCCGATACGTTAAAGCAGCTTCACCAAAGCCGCCATAGCACCGACTTGGGCGAACATCAGCGGGATGAGCCACAGCAGTAAGCTGTTGCGGCTGCGCTCGATCGCGGCTGTCATATCGCCGCGCATTTGGACCATTTCTTTCTGAAGCCTGAGCTCCGTCTGGCGTAGCTCGCCGCGCAACTGCTCGATCTCGGCCGTTAAATCGCCGCGCAATTGGACGATTTCTTTCTGAAGCCTGAGCTCGGTCTGGCGTAGCTCGCCACGCAACTGCTCGATGTCCTTTTGCAGGCGCAGCTCCGTCTCGCTCAGATGCGTACGCGTTGCGAGATCCGGAAGATGCGGATAACGCTCCTCCAGCCGCTCGAACGCCTCGGCGATGACGCGCGCCCGGGCGCGCTCGTCCGGCGCGCTGGCAAGGGCTTCGTAAAGCTCGACTACGGTGCTCATCGTTGTTCGCCCACGCCTTGTTGATCTGAATCGCGGTTTACGCCCATGGCCCGTCGAGCGCTTTGACGCACGGAGAACCCCGCATCACCGTAGGGTCGGCTGCGCGGACCATCCGGTGCCCCGAACCACCGCCGGTGCCGCCCGAGGCCGTCGGTCCACACAGCGGAACCTACCGACGCCGCTCACCCGGGCCACCAACGGCTTTAGCGGGATGACCGGATCGATGGCGGCGTCTTTGCGCCGTATATGTCGGCTCAGCGCCGATCGCCCGCACGCAGGGCCTCGACCTGTTCGAGACTCAGGCCGGTGACCTGGGCGATCTGCTCGTCGCCGAGCACGCCGAGCTGGATGAGTCCGCGGGCGGTCTCCGTCGCTGCTTCCCGGCGGCCTTCTTCAAGACCTTTCTCCCGCCCGATCAGTTCGCCTTTCTCCAACCCGATCTGCTCGCCTCTGCGCTGCGCCTCCTTCAGCAGCGTGACCTCGTCGTGCAGCGCCCGCTCGCGCACGAACGCCAAGCGCCGCGCCTGCTCATCCGCGCTCAGCGCCCGAACGCGGTTCATCGCCTCCAGAATCGGGGGATGCTCGACCTGTGCCATGATGGCCTCCTCTCGCCAATGCTCGAAAAACGTCACCCACGCGCGTAATGGACCGGCCGTGAGTCCCAGCCGGTCGGCTTTCTTCCATTCGATCAGATTCAGCTGCAGGACGTTCCCGAGCGTCACCTCGGGTTGAGTGGCGTCGCGCATCTCGAAGCGCCACAGCGCCTGGTTCTGCTGCGCCGCGCCGTCCTCGAACAGGTCGAAGTCCAACAGTTGAATCCCGATGACCGCGCCCAGTACCTCGTAGTCCTCGCCCGCACCCAACTGCTGCACGAGCACGCGCGTCAAATAGTACAACC
The DNA here is from genome assembly GCF_041903745.1 of Thiocapsa sp. C2-2m. Classification (NCBI taxonomy): domain Bacteria; kingdom Pseudomonadati; phylum Pseudomonadota; class Gammaproteobacteria; order Chromatiales; family Chromatiaceae; genus Thiocapsa; species Thiocapsa sp. C2-2m. Next base: position 162,548 of record NZ_JBBWVD010000008.1, read on the forward strand.
CGCGACGGCCCCGGGCGTCATAACGGCGCACCTGGATCTCGACGTTGTAGCAGGTCCCGGCGGCATCGCGGGCAAGCACGTCCAGGATGATGTACTTGCCGCTCAGCTCCTCGGGCTGGATGCCGGGGTTGAGGATCTCCGCGGACCGGATCTCGGGTACGTCCGGGCGCAGATCGTTGATCAAGGCCACCAACAGCTCCGGCGCTTCCCCGAACAGCCGCTTGAAAACGTAGTCGTTCTTCGGATCGAGGAGCGTTTGATCGGTCATGGGGTTCGTACGATTGATGATGGGCGCGCTCGCCCGAGCCCATCGGCGCAAGAATCCACCGCCGGTGCCTGTTGATGCCATCGGTCCGCACAGCGGACCCTACCGGCGCTGCGCTCGGTCCGCACGGCGCAACCCCGCAACCATCGTAGGGTCCGCTGCGCGGACCATACGGTGCCCCGAACCACCGCCGGTGCCGCCCGAGGCCCCGTCGGCGCAGCTCGCCCGGGCCGTCAACGGTTCCATCGGGATAACCGGATCAATGGCGGCGTCGGGGCGCCGCGCATCGGTTCAGTGCGGATCCACCCGCGCGCAGGGCCGCGATCTCTTCGAGACCCAATCCGGTGACCCGTTTTCGATCTTCCAGCGTGCGCGGGCTCCTCGCATCAGGGTCATCAGGTTGGTGTCCTCGACGGGGATGTCGGTTACCCAAGAGAAGTGGGTGACGCTGCCGTCGGGGGCGTGTTCCCGGTACTCGAGGAAGTTCACCTCGAGGTCGAAGTTGGCGTCGTTCAACGGCATGCCGTTGAGGTAACGAAAGCGGTGGCGGAATCCCTTTGAGTTTCCTCCGAAATTTCGTCTTCCAAGGGTGACGTAGACTGTCTGTCACACTGAAGACGATGATGCAGAAGATTCCGAAGCAAGAGTACACCGCCGAGTTCAAGGAACAGGCGGTCAAGCGGGTCAAGGACGGCAAGCGCGTAAGCGCGGTGGCCAAGGAGATGGGTCTGGTCGAGTAGACCCTGCGCAACCGGGTGAAGGCGTTCGACGTCGGCACGCTCAACGGTGCGGGCGCAGCGAAAGTCACACCGGAGGCGATGGAGCTGTCGCGTCTGCGCGCGGAGAACGCGCGGCTCAAGCGCGAGGTCGACATCTTAAACAAAGCGACGGCGTACTTCGTGCGGGATGCGCTGTGACGTACGCCTGGATCGATGCGCACCGCAACGGCTTCGCCCTGAACGAGCTGTGTGATGTCCTGGAGGTCAGTGTCGGCGGCTACCGGGCCTGGCAGGGTGGCGGCACACCGGATCGCCGTGGGCTGACGGATGCGCAGTTGCTGGCCCTGATCCGATCCATCCATGCCGAGCTCAAGGGTGCTTACGGCAGCCCGCGGATGGTGCGTGAGCTGCGCGCGCGAGGCTTCTCGGCGAGCAAGGCACGGGTGGAGCGCCTGATGCGCGAGCACGGCATCCGGGGGCGCCACAAGCGCCGCGACAAGGCCACGACCGACTCCAAGCACAGCCTGCCGGTGGCCGACAACCTGCTCGCGCGCGACGTCGCCCCGAGCGGCCCGCATCAGGTCTGGAGTGCCGACATCACCGACCTGTGGACGGATGAAGGCTGGCTGTACTCGGCCATCGTGCTGGACCTGTTCAACCGCGAGGTCGTGGGCTGGTCGCTGCAGCCGCGCATGACGGCCGACCTTGTCACCGACGCGCTGACCATGGGTTGGTTTCGAGGCAAGCCGCCCCCGGGGCTGATCCACCATTCCGATCGGGGGAGCCGGTACGCGAGCCATGCGTTCCAGGAAAAGCCGGCGCAGCACGGCATGGTCTGCTCGATGAGCCGCAAGGGGAACTGCTGGGACAACGCCCCGACCGAGAGCGGGTTCAACAGCTTCAAGAACGAGCGTGTCTTCGGGGAGCGCTTCGCCACCCGCGACGCCATGAAGGCCACCGCCTTCGAGTACATCGAGGTGTTCTACAATCGCAAGCGTCTGCATTCCACCCTCGGTTACACTTCCCCGGCACTGTTTCTGAAGGACTGGATCAACACTCGGGAGGGAGAAAAACAGGTCGCATGAACCCCTGCCCTTGGAAGACGAAAAACCGAGGGAAGCTCAGTTTGCGGGGTTCTGCCGTGCGGATTGAGCCTGCGTCGGTAGGGTCCGCTGTGCGGACCAATGACCTCGGGCGGCACCGGCGGTGGTTTTTGGCACCGGATGGTCCGCGCAGCGGACCCTACGGTGATGCGGGGTTCTCCGTGCGTCAAAGCGCTCGACGGGCCATGGGCGTCAACTGCGATTCAGATCAACAAGGCGTGGGCGAACAACGATGAGCACCGTAGTCGAGCTTTACGAAGCCCTTGCCAGCGCGCCGGACGAGCGCGCCCGGGCGCGCGTCATCGCCGAGGCGTTCGAGCGGCTGGAGGAGCGTTATCCGCATCTTCCGGATCTCGCAACGCGTACGCATCTGAGCGAGACGGAGCTGCGCCTGCAAAAAGACATCGAGCAGTTGCGTGGCGAGCTACGCCAGACCGAGCTCAGGCTTCAGAAAGAAATCGTCCAATTGCGCGGCGATTTAACGGCCGAGATCGAGCAGTTGCGCGGCGAGGTCAAGACCGAGATCGAGCAGTTGCGCGGCGAGGTCAAGACCGAGATCGAGCAGTTGCGCGGCGAGGTCAAGACCGAGATCGAGAAGTTGCGCGGCGAGGTGAAGGCCGACATCGAGCAGTTGCGCGGCGAGCTACGCCAAACCGAGCTCAGGCTTCAGAAAGAAATGGTCAAAATGCGCGGCGATATGACAGCCGCGATCGAGCGCAGCCGCAACAGCTTGCTGCTGTGGCTCATCCCGCTGATGTTCGCCCAAGTCGGTGCTATGGCGGCTTTGGTGAAGCTGCTTTAACGTATCGGAAAGGGCTCCGAGCCCTTTTCGAAATCTGGTCCGCACAGCGGACCCTACGACGATGATTGCGTGTTCTGCCGTGCGGATCGAGTTGCCTCGGTAGGGTCCGCTGTGCGGACCGACGCTCTTGCGCGCAAGGCCCGCCGGTCGGCGGATCAGTGCAGTGCATCCGGCGGCCTCGCCCATTCGACGGGCCACCCAAACCCAAAACGAACGCGCAACACTACACGGACGGGTGACAGCAAACGAGCTCGTGACACCCGCTCCGCGGTGTCACGCCTGCCCCGTGGCGCTCTGCGCCACGTGCCGCGATGGCAGGCGATACGAACAAGGCCCATCCGCCACCCGCCTGCCGGGGCCCCAAACGTCCGCAGAGACCTCCCCGGAAACCTCCCTGTCATGTCGTAGCCATTGCGCGCTCGGCTATAGACGCCTCCGGCCGAAAAAGCATTGATGGGGAGCAACCGAACGCATCTTCTCTATGCACAAATGCGCTCGAGCCAGCAATCCCCGCCGAAAAAAAATTTCCTTTCAAAAACTGCATGTTAGCTCAGGCTCAAGAAAAGCTCTTCGTAAACTTTCGTTGAGAAATCCGTATGCTGCCGTGCAAGTCTAAGGTTGCGAGGAAGATTCCGGTGAGTGCTCCTTTCGTCCGCAAACAACTGAGCGCCGAAGGCCTGCTGCACACGGCGCGGCAGGTGTTCGGGAAGATCCCCGATCTGCCCGGCAACGCGATTGCGCTGGTGGATCATCTGATGTCGGGGCTGGCGTTGTTCGGGCTGAAGTATCCGTCGCCGCTGCAGTTCGAGCACGACCGCCGGGAGGAGACGACGCGGGCGAATCTCAAAGCACTCTACGGCGTGGAGCCCGCCCCGAGCGAGGTATTTCACCGCACCCTCAAAAGCGGCTGCCGCATCGAGGACCGCCGCCTCGGCGATGCCGACAGCCTGCAGGCGTGCCTGGCCATCGATCTGGTCGTCGCCTGGCGGGTGATGGATCTGGCCAAACGCGGGCGTGCGACCCCGGACATCCCCTGCACGGTCTTCTTCGAGGAGACCGAGTGGCAGGCCCTGGTCTGCCATCATCAGCGCTCGCCCATCCCGCCGGAGACCCCGCCGAGCCTCGGCGAGGCCATGCGCATGGTCGCCCGGCTCGGCGGCTTTCTCGGGCGCAACGGCGACGGCGATCCCGGGGCTACCGCGTTGTGGCGTGGCCTGAACCGGCTCACCGACATCACCGAGACCTTTGCCATCTTCTACCCCTCGATCCCGGCTGGACCCTGAGGGCTGTGGTCAGTGTGGGTAATAAATAGCGCCGGTGGCGGCGGAGTGCGAGGGGGCAGATGCGCAGCAGGATTCGACGGACGAGGCGCTCGGCGGGGATCCGGGTGGTGAGGAGGAGCCCTATCACTGCGGGATCGGCGGCGGGGACATCCTCATTGATCCCTTCGGCAACCTGTATCCCTGTCTGCATGTGCGCTGGTCTGCCGGGAATCTGCATGAGCAGTCTGTCAAGGAGATTTGGGCCGGGGAAAAGGGCGCGTTCCAGCGTGGTCGCGAATTGTCCGTCGCCACGGCCGAGCGTTTTAGGGGGAGCGACCGACCCAGCTCGACGCGCCCTTGTTCTGTCCGGGTGTGGAGTTGAAGCTGCAGGGAGAGCAGCCCGAACGTGCGGCAGTGCCGCTGTCGGCGCTCCAAGGTGAGCTGGAGCGTTTTCGGAGGCCGCGGGTGGCGTCCGGCGGCGCTGGGTGAGGGGTCGGTGTGGTCCGCGAGGGCGTTCGGTCCGCACAGCGGGCCCTACCGACGATTCTTCGGGAAATCGCCGAACGGCTAACGCTTCGGGCGAAACAGTCGGTTTAGGATGCGGCGTAGATAGAGCACGGGCAAGGGGTGATCAACGCCGGCGTATTTGATGCGCATGTAGTCGGCGGAGGGTAGCAGATGCTCGCGCAGCAGTCGTGTAGGGGCGCGCCAGCCGGGAAGTGCGCGCAGGTCGGGCCGCGCGTTCGCTGGTGAACCCGGCGGGCGTGCGCCATTGCGACGCCGCCGAATCTCGGAGGGTTTCGACGGTTTCGTCGGGGAGTCGGGTGCCGAGGCGAGCGCTCGCGGCCAGGAGTCCATCGAGCAGGAGCCCGGCAAATCCGCGTGCTCGGGCCAGCGCTTCGAGCGACCGCCATTGGTCCGGTTCCAGCGTTCCGGCGAGCAAATGGATGTCGTAGAGCCAGATCAATCGATTGGCGCGACCGGTGCGGATGTTGGCGATTCGATGCAGGCAGGCGATCAACAGGGCGTGCGGCGGCGGCGGGATGCGGGCCGAGGGACGGCAGCCCGTGCGCGGCTGCGGCGATCTCGGCGAACCCGAGTGTTGCTGCCAGTGCGGGTTGATTGATGGGGGACCAGTGCAGATCAAGCGAATGGGTGATGCCGAGCGAATCGCGCTTCACGAGCGTTATGGCCTGGGTGATCCAGTCGCCGTCGACCGCATTCAGGCGTCGGTAGCCGGCCTCGGTGAGAAGATCGATCACAGAGAGGGCGGCGGCTCGGCTCCGAAAGACCAGGTCGAGATCGCAGCGACTGCGCCGGTGGGGTTGGCGATAGAGGCTGTAGGCCAGGGCGGTGCCTTTGATGATGACGGGCTGCTGGGCCGCGGTGCCGAGTGTCTCGAGCATGCGCCGGTATTCGGACTCGTGCATCAGCTCGAGGGATGCGTCGCGTTGCTCGCGGCGACGTAGGATGTCGAGGAGGGCCGATGGTGCGAGTCCGTCTTCCGGGCCCTTGAGCAGGTGTTCGCCCAGCAGCCCGACGACACCTTCGGCTTGGGCCGTGCGAAGCAGATCAGCGAGGTGTATCACATGCTGGCCGAGAATCTGGAAACCTGGACCGATCAGTGGAAACGAGAAGGCTTGGAGCAAGGTTTGGAGCAAGGTTCGGAGCAAGGTCGCGAGGCACCCCGCCACATCCTGGTCCGTCAGGTGCGACGCCGATTCGGTCCAACAATCGCCGAGCAGACACAACCGTTGCTTGCGCGCATCGCCGACCTCCAAACGTTGGAAGACCTCGGCGACCAACTGCTCATCAGTCCCGACGGGGATGATTGGTTGCAGGCAGTGCGGACGATGGGTGTCGGCGACGAACACTAGGCAAACCCGGGACAGACCCGGTAGGGTCCACTGTGCGGACCGATGGGCGATGCGGGCCGACGAGGTGTCGGGCCGGACGTGGGTGGTGCGGTCGGGCGGGGATGGTCCGCGCAGCGGACCGGACCACGGTTTCGGGGCAAACCCAGAAAGGGACACAATCCAGGCGTAGGTTGTGCCGAGCCGTGCGAGGCACAACCAAACGTCGGCGCGAGTTGTGCTTCCTATCGTCAGCACAACCTCCGGTATGGAATCTTGCGGAAATCGCCTTAACCGCCGTTGGTCTTGTCTCGCCCGTTGACGTGATCCCTGGCGAACATGACCGCGAGGGTGATTCCGGTGAGCGGCAGGATGAACCAGAGCATCGCGGTGCCGTAGAGATCGAGCGCGGCATGCTGCATCGCGGCCATCACCACGTAGGCCGTATAGTCCGTGTAATAGGCCAAGAAGAGACCCTTCCCGGCCGGCGATCTTGCGTCCGGTCACGAAGATCGGCAGGCCGGCTCTTCGGGCCGTAAAAATGGCATGGGCAACCCGAGTCGCACCTCCCCAACGTTGGCTTCAGTCGGCCATCGGCTGATCGAATTTCTCGTGGCTAAGGACGGACACATCCGATACGAAGACGGTCAGGTGGTAGCCCTTGCGGATCAGTTGGTTCAGGTCATCAAGTAAATCGGAGATCCGATCCGGCGGCAGAATGACCTTTAGCACCAAGTTGGTGTCGGCATCCAGATTGCCGGACTGCAGACCATCAGAGCCTGCGCCGCGGGCGCGGATGAGTGTGTAGCCGCTTGCGCCTCTTCGGCGCACTAAGGCGACCAGCCGCTCTTCGAGCAGATCCGTGCTGATGACGGTGATCAGCTTTTCGGGAAACAGTCGATGCATGTTTACGGGCTCCAACGACTCGCTTCAAAACAGGCTAAGGGGGCGCCGGTATCACCGACGCCCATCTGTCGATCAGGCCCCGCCGGCCAACATGCGGGCGAGCTGATAATAGATCGGGATACCGATGACGACATTGAAGGGGAAGGTGACACCAAGGGACAAGGTCAAATACAGGGACGGATTGGCCTCCGGTATGGCAAGCCGCATTGCGGGTGGTACGGCGATATAGGAGGCGCTTGCGCCGAGGACGCCGACCAGAGTCGTGCCGCCGATGCTGAAACCGAGCATGTAGTGGCCGACCAGCACGCCGATCGCGCCGCCGATCAGCGGCATCACCAGCCCGAAGGCGCCGAGGGCCAACCCGACACGTCGGAAGTCGCCGAACCGCCGCCCTGCCTCGAGACCCATCTCAAGCAGGAACAGGCACA
>NZ_JBBWVD010000039.1:0-52190 GCF_041903745.1 Thiocapsa sp. C2-2m
TCGGCACTACAGGCGTTTTTGCACAAACCGCTTTCGCGTAATCAGATACTTAACCGACTAACCGGGGTCAAAATGGACCGAAAATCGCGAAATCCAGGGTCGAATAGTCGAAGTCGGGCTAGTAGCTGATAGCTGATAGCTGATAGCTGATAGCCGGAGGCTAACGAATCCCACCCAACAACAAAAACCAAAGGAGACCACCGATGGACATCCTGAGCACAGGACTCTCGCGCCGCCGCTTCCTGCAGGCCAGCGGCACGGCCGGCACCTTGGGCGCGGTCGGACTGGGCGGAGGCGCCCTGACCACGCTGCGCGAGGCCGAGGCGCAAGCGGCCACCACGCCCGGCGAGACCAAGATCACCAAAAACATCTGCCATCAGTGCCCGGCGCGTTGCGGCATCGATGTCTACACCACCGATGGACGCGTGCATGCCATCTACGGCAGCACCGAGCACCCCATCTCCAACGGCAAGCTCTGCCCCAAGGGGCCGCTCGGAACCTACATCCTCTACGATCCCGACCGCTTCAAGGGGCCGATGAAGCGCACCAACCCGAACAAGGGGCGCGACGAGGACCCCGGCTTCGTGCCCATCTCCTGGGAGGAGGCGCTCGACACGGTCGCCGAGCGGTTGAATACGCTGCGCGACAAGGGCGAGTCGCATCGGTTCGCACTTTGCTACGGCCGCGGCTGGGGCGCCTCCTGCGCCGGTTTGCAGGGCACCTTCGGAGAGCTCTATGGCTCGCCGAATGTCGCCATCGGTCACTCATCGATGTGCTCGGACGGCAGCATTCTGTCGAAAAAGGCGCTCGACGGGATCGGCAGCTACAACGCCTATGACTACGCCAACGCCAACATGCTCCTGATGTTCGGCGTCGGCTTCCTGGAAGCCTTCCGGCCCTACAACAACAACATGCAGATGTGGGGCTACATCCGCGGCGTGAAGGTGCCCAAGACCCGGATCACCGCCGTCGACATCCACATCAACACCACGCTCGCCGGCTCGGATCGGGCGCTCATGATCAAGCCCGGCACCGACGGCGCGCTGGCGCTGGCGATCGCCCATGTGATTCTCACCGAGGGACTCTGGGAGCGCGCGTTCGTCGGCGACTTCACGGACGGGGTGAATCGCTTCAAGACCGGCGAGACAGTCGATCCGGGCCTGTTCGAGGAGAAATGGGTCAAAGGCCTGGTCGACTGGTGGAACATCGAGCTCAAGGACCGCACCCCGGCCTGGGCCGCCGAGGTCACCGACCTCTACGAGCGCGACATCCTGGCCACCGCTCGCGAGTTCGGCACGACCCGGCCGAGCATCGCGCTCTTCGAGCGCGGCGCCCACGCCCATTCCAACGGCGTGCTGAACGGCATGACGATCCATGCGCTCAACGCCCTGGTCGGCTCCTTCTACGCCATGGGCGGACTCATGTATCAGATGGGTCCCTCGTACGGACCCATGCCGGTCGATGCGAAAGACTTCACCGACGACTATGCCGCGAACGGCCCCTGGAAGACGCAGCCGCGCATCGATCTGAAGGGTGACAAGGACGGCTATCTGCTCGCCAACAACATGCTTCAGGAACTCGGACCCAACTCGCTCGCGGGCAAGCCCTACAAGCTCGACACCGTCATGTTCTACCTGACCAACCCGATTTGGACCGCCCCCAACGGTCAGGTCTGGGAGGAGGCGCTCAAGGAGCTGTTCGTCATCGATACCTCGCCCTTCCCGGGCGAGTCGGCCATGTTCGCCGATCTGATCCTGCCCGATCACACCTATCTGGAGCGCCTGCAGGACGCACCGACCTACCCCTTCAAGGGCTGGCCGATGGCGCAGCTTCGGGTGCCGGCCGTCAAGCCGCTTTACGACACCCAGTACTACGGCGACACCCTGATCGAAATCGGCAAGCGCATCAAAGGACCGATGGGCGATTACTACAAGGCGCTCGACAACACCGAGAACGTCATCCGCCATCTGGCCAAGGGCTTCGCGACGGACCCGGGTGACAACGGGGTCAATGACTTCGAGAGCTGGAAGGAAAAGGGCGTCTGGTACAAGAAGCCCTACATCTATCGCTTCGTCGACGGCGACTTCTACACCTGGGACGGCCAGGACTACGCCACCCTCATGACCGAGGAGGAGGTGAAGGAAAACCTCTTCAAGACCGACTCGGGCAAGTTCGAGCTGCGTTCCGGTTGGCTCGAGTCCAATGCCGACTGGATTGCGCAGAAGACCGGGCGCGACCCGAGAAAGTTGATGTTCCCGCATTGGGAAGAGCCGGTCCATCCTGGCGGCGGTGACCTTTATATGGTCACGCCCAAGGTCGCGATGCATGCCGAGGGTCGCGGTGCGAATCTCCCCGTCGCCATCGCCAACCTGCAACCCGTGCTGGGCGGGAGCAAGACCGCCTACATCGAGATCAATCCGCAAACCGCGCGCGAGCGCGGCATCGCGAACGGCGCGAGGGTCCGCCTGACATCCGACCTCGGCAGTATCGAAGGCTATTGCAAGTATTACGAGGGCTGCCGGCCAGACACCATCGTTTACCCGATGGAGCACGGCCACTGGGCGATGGGCCGCTGGGCCAAGGATCGCCTGCCGGGGCATTGCGGCGAGATCACGGTCAATCAGTCCGACCGAATCACGGGCCAGTGCAGCTACTACACCACCAAGGTGAGCATCGCCCCTGCTTGAGCATTGAGCCGCGCCTGAGCGCAATCGTGGCGTTTGAGAGTCGAGCACTGTTCGGCGGGTATCAAAGACCTCTTCCGAGCGCGGCTCAAGACATTAAAAGAATCACTTGAATCGCGTCGCGCCGACGCCTCGGAGTGCATGCGAGACCGACCAAACGTTCGATGCTTTCCCGTCGCACCGAACGCGATTCAACAAACGAGGATTCAGAAATGGCGAAATGGGGAATGGTCATCGATCTGGACACGTGCACCGGCTGCCAAGCCTGCACGACGGCCTGCGCGATGGAGAACAACCGCCTGCCCGGCGAGAACTGGCAGGACGTGCTCTTCTATCACGAGGGCACCTATCCGAACGTGAAGCTGATGTGGTTCCCGCGACCCTGCATGCACTGCGAGAACCCCTCCTGCGTGTCGGTCTGCCCGACCAAGGCGACCTACAAGGATCCGGACGGCGGCTTCGTGCTGATGGACTACAACAAGTGCATCGGCTGCAAATACTGCCAGGTCGCCTGCCCGTACGGCGTGCGCTTCTATGTCGACGAGAAGGCGGTGGTGCAGCCGGATATCCGCGGGGTCTTCCCGAGCGAGGCGGGCCGCCAGTGGGATCCGCCCTACAAGGGTCCGCAGGATGATCCCTCGCGCGGGATCGGCATCCAGCCGCACGGCGTCGTCTCCAAGTGCACCTTCTGCTACCACAAGGTCAGCAAGGCGCCGAAGGGTGTGGCCGATCTCGACGAGGATATTCCGGAGCTCAAGGAGTACGTACCGGCCTGCGTGCGGGTCTGCGCCCCGAAGGCCCGCTTCTTCGGCGACCTGGATCAGCCCAACAGCAACGTTAACAAGATGATCGCGGACAAGCGCGGCGTGCGCCTGAAGGACGAGACCGGCAACAAACCGCAGGTCTACTACCTCTCGGGCGGCGCGACGGCCTCGGTGCCGTCGTTGCGCAGCATGAGCGATTCGGACAAGGGCTAAACCGCGTCCAGAGCGACATGCGTCATTTTCACTTTGTGTCGGGATTAGGGAGTCTTCCGAACCTCGTGGAGACGCGGTTTAGAATTTTAAATTTTTTAGAACTTTAGACCGCGCTGGGCGCGGTTTAAGGGGAGAAGATCACGATGACCAGCGTCACCGTTTCAAACAAAGAGATCACCGGCAAACAGCTCGGCATCATGCTGCTCGCCCTGATCGGGCTCGGCATTGCCGGCGGGATTGCCATCAGCAACCTGATGGCGGAGGGCCACGCGGCCTACAACAGCAGCAACCTCGGGCTCTTCTGGGGCTTTCCGATTGTGATCTACGACTATTTTCTGTTGACCTCCACGGGGCTGGCGATGATCGCCTCGATGGCCCTGCTCTTCGGCGGGGAGGACTTTCGCCCCATCGTTCGGCGCGCGCTCTGGCTGGCGCTGGCCGGCCTGATCGGCGGGGTCGCGGTCCTGATGATGGAGCTGGGCCATCCGCTGCGCGCACTTTGGGCGATCCCCTTCAGCTTCGCCTTCAGCTCGCCGCTCTATTGGAAGGTCATGGCGGTGAGCTTCTATGTCCTGTCGCTCCTGATCCTGCAGGTGCGAATGATGAAGCCGGATTGGCGCATGCAGGATCTGCGGATCAACGCGATGGTCACACTGGCGCTGGCACTCGGCGTCACGGCCATCGCAGGTGTCGTCTACGGCTCGCAAAGCTTTCGGCCCTTCTGGGCCTCGGGCGATATCCCGGTCGCCTTCATCTTCGAGTCGCTCCTGGGCGGGCTGGCCTTCATCATCTTCTTCACCTATCTCGCCTACGCCTTCAACGCGGCGGCGGTTCCGGCCAGCGTCAAACGACTCTTCAACGACCGCTTGTCAGGTCTGCTGGCCCTGGCGATCTTCATCCATCTTCTGTTCGTCCTCGCACGGATGAGCAGCGGCCTTTACGGGAATGCCGAGGGCCTGCAGGTCTGGCAGGCGATCGCAACCTCCCCGCTCTTCTTTGCCGAGATCTTCATCGGTCTGCTGTTGCCGCTCGTGCTGCTGGTGAATCCCGGCACGCGCACCCGCCCCTGGGCACAGATCCTCGCCGCGCTGCTGGTGATGAATGCACTGCTGATCTCGCGCTACGAATACATCATCGGCGGTCAGCTGGTACCGCTGTTCAAGGGGTCCTGGGCACCGGAGCTGCTGAGCTATGTCCCATCGCCCACCGAGTGGCTGCTCCTGCTGGTCGCCATCTTCCTGTCGAATGCGGTCAACGCCTTCGGGGAGGTGACCTTGCGTCTCGGGCGCGAGGGCTGATCCGGGTCGGTCGAGCTCGGTGCGCGTTGCCTCGGCACCGATGGGTTTCCAAGATCTCTCACGGAGACGCGGAGACAAAAGGCATGTGCTCGGCGCGTTCCGTGTCTCCGTGTCTCCGTGTCTCCGTGAGAGACGTTCCGCAAGTTTTTTGAGGTTGACCCTATGACGACCGATGCGATTCGCGTGAGCACATCCGAGTTTTTTCTCTGTCTGGCTCGAGCCTTCGCGATCCCGCAGGCTGCGGACAGCCTGGAGCTGCTTCGCGATGCCTTGCCGGACGACCTGGCCGAGCTGGCCTCGGACTGTGGCTACGAGATCGACGAACCACTGTCGGACTACCGGGCAGCGATCGCCGAGATCGCCGACACAGACCGCCTGTTGGTGATCTATTCGCGGCTCTTTCTGGTGCCGGGCGACCAGCACCCAAGCCTGAGCACGGGCGCCTATCTGGACGGCACGGTCGCCGGCGGCAGCGTCACCGCGATGGAGACCTGCTATCGGCGTTGCGGACTGGAGAAGGACGCGGCCCTGCAGGATCTGCCGGATCACCTTTCGATCCAGCTGGAGTTCTTGGCCCGATTGTTCGCCGCCGAGTCGCAGGCAAGCATCACCGGCGAGGCACCCCCGCCGATCGCGGCCAGCGAATTTCTTTCCAGTTTTGTCGCCCGGTGGATCGTCCCCTTCCGCGCCGACCTCGAAGAGGCGGGCCGTCGATTCAAGCTGGCCGACAACCCCTATCGGCATCTTGCGCGGATCCTCGAGAGCGCCGTTCGGGCCGAGGTTACGCTGAATCCGATCGAGGCGGCGCCCGCCCCGGCTATCGATCCCGAGATCGCACGCCTGCGCAGCCAGCTCGCCGGCAAAGCCATCACCGAAGAGGATCTGGCAATCATCCGGGCACGTCTGGAGGCCGACGGTCTACCCAGCGATCATGTGGCGATCCCGGTCGACGACCGCGACCGTCTCATGGGGCTCTCGACCATGGTCCCGCCGGCCGCACCGTCGCATCGGATGGCGTCTCCCGGCTGAGCACCGGCGAGCACGGCTCCGCGGCGAGCGCGCTTCGGAACCATGCGGTCGCGGAAGCTGCCGATCGTCCTCGTCGCGTGCCTGACCAGCACCGCGCTGCGCGCCGAGCTGTCCGGCTTGCTGGTCACTCCGGCCATCGTGGCACGTGGCGCAGAGCGCCAGGGGCATGCGTGACACTGCAGAGCGGGTGTCACGAGCGACTGATGATTTGTTGCCGGCTCATGTGCTCGTCCAGCACGGAAGATGGGTTGAAACCGTTCGTTGTCGTTGTCGTTTTCGACCATCGATGCCGCTCCGACCACGACAACGACAACGATAATGATCTCGGACAGTCTCGGATCTCTGCACGGCTTCACGACCGACATAACGCGAATCTTGCCTGGACCAACCCCACTATGCGAAGAACGCTGTTGACCTGCGCAGCTCGACACCTGACCCCAAACCTCGAGTCTCATCGGATCACCGCATGAACGACCAGACCCTCACCGATCCCTATGGCCGACGCATCGCCTACCTGCGCCTGTCCGTCACCGACCGCTGCGACCTGCGCTGCGGCTATTGCCTGCCGAAAGGCTTCAAGGGGTTCGAGGAGCCCGAGCACTGGCTCAGGTTCGAGGAAATCACCCGCGTGGTCGGTGCCTTCACCGCGCTGGGGGTGGGCCGTGTGCGCATCACCGGCGGCGAGCCGCTGGTGCGGCGCAATCTGCCCGAGCTGGCCGCCGGGCTGTCGGCGCTACCCGGCCTGGATGATCTCTCCATCTCCAGCAACTGCACCCGCATGGAGTCGCTCGCCGAGCCGCTCTATCGTGCCGGCGTGCGCCGGCTCAATGTCAGCCTCGACAGCCTGCGCCCCGAGGTCTTCAAGCAGGTCACCGGCGGGGATCTGGACAAGGTGCTGCGCGGCATCGCGGCGGCACGTGAAGTCGGCTTCGCACCCATCCGCGTCAATACCGTCGCGATGCGCGGTGTGAACGACGAGGAGATCGAGGACATCCTCGGCTACTGCGCGGACAACGGCTTCACGCTACGCCTGATCGAGACCATGCCGATGGGCGCGACCGGTCAAGCCGCGCGGGATCAGTATCTCGATCTCCAGACGGTGCGTCGCCGCTTGGAGCAGCATTTCACCTTGATCCCGGACATCCTTCCGGGCGGCGGCCCGGCGCGCTACTTCCGCCTCGGCGCGACCGAGACCCGGATCGGCTTCATCACCCCGATCTCGCAGCACTTCTGCGAAACCTGCAACCGGGTGCGCCTCACGGTCGACGGCACCCTCTATCTGTGTCTCGGTCAGGAGAGCAGCTACGCGCTGCGGCCGCTGCTGCGCGACGGAATCGGGGATGACGAACTGCTTGAGCATCTGAAACAGGCCATCGCACTGAAACCCGAGCGCCATGAGTTCAACGAGCGCCCTGAGAAGGTCATCCGGTTTATGTCGATGACGGGCGGATGAATCCCGGACGCGTTCCAGATTGCTGGCTGCCTGCTCGACGGCCGAGGGCTGTCGCTATCCGTGATGCGTCACCGGCAGCCCTGCGCGAATCCTCATGTCCGCCGTTTCGCTCGACGAATCACCGGGTCACCTTGGGTTCGCCGCCCCCACGTGCGATCGGGTATGATCGTGCGCAATGAAAGACGCAATCCAGCCGTTGCCCGAGTTCCTGACCGCGGCGCTCGCGTCCTTCGCGAGCTTGCCGACGAAGGCTTGCTGGAGCGATCGCGCACTCATCTCCGCCTCGTCGGCGCTCGCCCGGGCGACTGAAGCCTGGTCGACCCCCGTGCCGCCCCGCCATCGGCTCGACAACACTACCGGAAAACACTGTTGTCGTGTCGACATGGTTACTCCGTATCTTTGGTCTTGGTGAACAAACCAAGCTCATATTCCAAGTTGTAGTGTCCGAAGACCAGATTCGCCTCGCGAAGCAGCTCCTCGAACAGGTCTCGGGGATCCTCGCCCGCCTCGATGCGATGGTCCACCAGGGTCTGTAGCACCTCTTTGAAACTCTTCTTCATCGTATTCTCCGCAGGGATTGTTTTCTTTGACAGATTGCTTCCACAGGCCCTCATGGTCCGAGTATAGGCCAAGCCACGGAACGCGCCGCACAGCTACGCGGCCGCCGAAGCCGCGTATGAGACCGAATCTAAATCATGTCCCCTATCCGCCTCCCCTGCTAGGTTCGTAGCGCTCGGCATCCTGCGAGCATCAAGAACGCAATACACAAGGGGATAGAACCGATGAGACACTTCTCCAGCCTCGCCCTGCCCGGGTCGGCGCATAGAATGTGTCCGGCCCGCAACACCACCCGACGAATCAACACGCCATCAGAGGAGACTGTCATGTCGCACAGGCTGTATCGGGCACTCCTGCCAATCGGGTTCGCCGCGCTGCTCGCGTTGGCGATCGCGCCCACCCAAGCGCTCGCCAATCCGGACTTCCTGGTCGATGCCGACTGGCTCGCGGACGCGTTGGACGACGACAACACGATCGTTCTTGAGGTGCGCTATCACCCACATCGGTACTTCACCGTCGGCCACATCCCCGGCGCGGTCCAGGTCCAGCGCTTCAAGGATCTCGGCGACAACGACGCGAGCCCGATCATGCGCTTTCCCTCCCGCGAGACCTTCCAGGAGACTCTGCGCCGTTGGGGCGTCAACGACGACTCGACACTCGTGATCTATGACGATTCCAGCACGGCGCTGGCGGCACGACTCTGTTTCCTGCTCGACCTCTACGGCTTCGACATGGACCGGGTGAAGGTCCTCAACGGCGGGACCACGGAATGGACAGGCTTCAACGAGCTGGAGACGGAGCCGACGCCCCCGAAAGCCCCCGGCACGGTGACCCTGAAGGACGCCGACCCGGCGCTCTTCATCGAATGGCCCGCCGTCTATGACGATGTCGTCTCGCGCCGCGATCCAGGGGTGGTCCTGCTCGACGCGCGCCCGACCGACATGTACACCGGCGAGGTCATCCGGCACTCGATCATGGGCGGCCACATTCCGGGGGCCATCAATGTCGTGAGTCTCGACGGCGTCGATGGACAGACCGGCAAATGGCGCAGCGACGAAAGCCTCGCCGCACTCTATGCCGGCATCCCCAAGGACAAGCGGATCTATGTCTACTGCCACGACGGCTTCCGGATGGGCCTGGCCTATCTGCAGCTCAAGCATCTCGGCTACGAGGACGTGCGGCTCTACAACGGCGGCTGGTCGCACTGGGGCAACGAGCTGACCCTGCCGGTCGTCGAGGGTCCCGAGCCTTACGGCGGCGACTTTGCGCTCTAATCATCGGCACAGCGTCGGCGGCCGATGGATCGGCTTGCTGACGCTGGTTTGCGCACCTGCGGCAGCACTGGGTCTGCAGGCCACGGAGGTCGCAAACGGGATCTACGCACTGGTCGGACCTACCGAGAATCGCACCTACGACAACTATGCCATCAATGCCAACCTGGGCTTTATCGTCACCCCCGAGGGCGTGGTCCTGGTCGACAGCGGCGCGACGGTCCAATCAGGACCGCTGATCGAGCAAGCGCACAGCCGAATCCGCGCCTGGCGCGACACCTTTCACGCGATGGAGGCGTTGGAGCCGAAGGTCGTCGTCCCCGGACACGGCAACCCGGCTGATCTCGCCAAGGCCAAGCGCGACACCGGTGACTATCTGGATTGGCTGGTGCGGGAGGTCGAGGGCGCACTCGGCAACTGGGAACCGATCGACGAGACGGTCGAACGGCTGGCCGAGGCACCGGACTTCGCGCATCTGGAGCATTTCGAAGGCTGGAATCAGCGCAACCTCAACCAGACCTATCTACAGTTGGAGGCCGAGTAGCCGGCGGTTCGCTCGATGGGCCTCGTTTACTGGACCGGCCACCCGAGCCTTAAGCGAATTCCGGAAACCTTCATGCCACGGGCGTAGGTTGTGCCGAGCCGTGCGAGGCACAACCAACCGTCGGCGCAAGTTGTGCTTCCTATCGTCAGCACAACCTACGGGTATGGACGTTTGCAGAAATCGCCTTAAAGTGGCTCGTGACATCCGCACCGCGGTGTCACGCATGCCTCGCGGCGCTCCGCGCCACGTGCCACTGAGGCCGAATCCTTGAACGAGGCCCGCTCGACGGTCTCACGCTTGTCGCTGATCCCACGCGTCGGCATCCAGTTTCCCATATATACGAATCACCGGATATGATCCTCGACAGCACGCGCGCCGATCCGGATCCCGGCCCGGCGCGCCCTTCTCGAGTCCAACTGCGAGGGCATCATGAGCAGCCAATGCGAAACCACCGGCAAACACGCCGCGGGCGAACCCATGGGGTTCTTCGAACGGTATCTGACCCTCTGGGTCTTCCTCTGCATCCTAATCGGCATCGGTCTGGGACACCTGGCGCCCGGAGCCTTCCATGTGGTCGCGGCAGTCGAGGTCGCACAGATCAACCTGCCGGTGGCGGTGCTCATCTGGCTGATGATCATCCCGATGCTGCTGAAGATCGACCTGAAGGCGCTCAAGGGCGTGACCGAGCACTGGCGCGGGGTCGGCGTCACGCTATTCATCAACTGGGGCGTGAAACCCTTCTCGATGGCCCTGCTGGCCTGGCTCTTCATCGGCTGGCTGTTCCGGCCCTATCTGCCGCCCGAGCAGGTCGATTCCTATATCGCCGGGCTGATCCTGTTGGCCGCCGCGCCCTGCACGGCCATGGTCTTCGTCTGGAGTAACCTGTCGCGCGGCGAGCCGCATTTCACCCTGACCCAGGTCGCGCTGAACGACGTCATCATGGTGTTCGCCTTCGCGCCGATCGTCGGACTCCTGCTCGGGTTGGCCGCGATCACGGTGCCCTGGGACACCCTGCTGTTGTCGGTGCTGCTTTACATCGTGGTGCCGCTGATCATCGCGAATGTCTGGCGTACGGTTCTCCTGAAACAGGACCCGAGCGGCGAGATGCTGCGCCGGGTGATGGCGTTTATTCAGCCGCTCTCGCTGATCGCCCTTCTGACCACGCTGGTCCTGCTGTTCGGCTTCCAGGGCGAGCAGATCATCGCCCAGCCGCTGATCATCGCCCTGTTGGCGGTGCCGATCCTGATCCAGGTCTTCTTCAACTCGGGACTCGCCTATCTTCTCAACCGCGCGGTGCGCTCCCCGCACTGCGTGGCGGGGCCCTCCGCCCTGATCGGCGCGAGCAACTTCTTCGAGCTGGCCGTGGCCACGGCCATCGCGCTCTTCGGCTTCAACTCGGGGGCCGCACTCGCGACCGTCGTCGGGGTGCTGATCGAGGTCCCGGTGATGCTGCTCGTGGTCCATGTCGTGGTGCGCACCCAAGGCTGGTACGAGTCGCGCACGGGGATTCCAACCTACGCCGAGTGCTGCCCGCCGGTCGCGGCCTCGCCCGCACGCACCGGCTCGGCCGGTTGAGGGGCGATGATGGAGACCTTCACACGCCTTCTTCCCGCCCTCGCCGTCCTGATCCTGGTGCTCGCCGGCGCCGGACTCTATCGCTGGCTCGGCAGTCCCTCCGGTACAACCCCGATCCCGCGGGCGACCGAGATCACCGCCGACGGTCGGCCCGTCCTGGTCGAGCTGGGCTCCACCTCCTGCGCGAGCTGCGTCGCCATGCATCGCGTGCTCGACGAGCTTCAATCCAGCCACGGTGATCGCCTGCAGCTGGTCTCCATCAACATCCTGGAGCAGCCGGAGCTGGTGCGTCTCTGGAAGGTGATGGCGATTCCGACCCAGGTCTTCCTCGACGGAGAGGGACGCGAGCTCGGGCGACACATCGGGTTTATCTCGGCGGACGCCATCCGTGAGCGCTTTGCGGCGGCCGGGCTGCCGCTCGGCCCGGCTGCTGCGGACGACTCCTGATGGAGTGGCTCGCACACCTGTCGCAGGCGTTGTCCGGCGCCGCCTGGTTGGCGGCGCTGGCGGCACTCGCCTGGGGCTTTGCGAGCATCTGGCTCAGCCCTTGTCATCTGGCCGGCATACCGCTGCTGGTCGGCTATCTGGCGGGCACGCCCGCGCCGAGCCGGGAGCGTGCGCGCCGCGAGTCGCTCATCATCTTGGCCTTCGCACTGGGTGTGCTGATCAGCCTGGTCCCGCTCGGCGCCGCAACCCTCTGGCTCGGGCGCATCGCCGGCGATGTCGGGGTCTCAAGTAATTATCTGGTCGCCGCCCTCTGTCTCCTGGCCGGACTCTATCTCCTGGACTGGCTGCCGATTACCTGGCGCGGCGGCCTGCCCCAACCCAAGTCCAGGGGACCGACCACCGCCCTGCTGCTCGGATTGATCTTCGGTCTGGCCCTGGGTCCCTGTGCCTTTGCCTGGATCGCGCCGCTGCTGGGCGTGGTGTGGATGCAGTCCGCCGAGGGGCTGGTGGCCTTGCCGCTCCTCCTGCTCGTCCTCTTCGCCTTGGGACACTGCGGCGGCGTCCTGCTCGCGGCCGGCTCTCTGCACGGCGTTCAACGCTGGCTCGATACCCTGGGACGGGTCCGCGGCTTCGGATACGGACGGACCGCTTGCGGTGTCCTGCTGTTGGTCGCGGCCGGATACCTGATCGCGAGCGCCTGAGCGGCACCGTCCGCACAACAACAGGGTCCGCACAGCGGACCCTAGGGTCGCATGCTGCGCCGGATTGCGCTCCGCCCAAAAACCACAGTATGGGGTCCGCTGCGCGGACCATTAGTGGCTCACTCGAAGCGAGGAGCGCACCGATCGCACGCCGACCGCAACCCGATTACAGCTCGCGCGTTGCAAGAAACCGCACATCGGGCCAGCGCTCTTGGGCCAGATCCAGGTTGACCCGAGTCGGCGCCAGATAGACCAACTGGTCGTCGCCGTCCAGTGCGAGGTTCTCGTAGTTCTTCTCCTTGAATTGCTCGAGCCGTTTCGAGTCCTCGCAGACGACCCAGCGCGCGGTCTTGACGTTGGCGGGCTCGAACAGTGCCTCGACGCCGTACTCGTCTTTGAGGCGATAAGCGGCGACATCGAACTGCAGAATGCCGACGGCACCCAGGATCATGTCGTTGTTCTTGAGCGGCCTGAAGACCTGGGTCGCGCCCTCCTCGGAAAGCTGAACCACGCCCTTTTGCAGGGCCTTCATCCGCAGCGGGTCCTTCAGCACGACGCGTCGGAACAACTCCGGGGCGAAGTACGGGATGCCGCCGTATTTCAGCTCCTCGCCCTCGCTGAAGGTATCGCCGATCTGGATCGTGCCGTGGTTGTGCAACCCGATGATGTCGCCCGGCCAAGCCTCTTCCACGTGGCGACGCTCGTCGGCCTGGAAGGTGATGGCGTTCGCGACCTGAATGGACTTGCCGATGCGCACGTGCCGCATCTTCATGCCCTTCTTGTAGCTACCCGAGCAGACGCGCAGAAAGGCCACGCGGTCACGATGGGCCGGGTCCATGTTCGCCTGGATCTTGAAGACAAAGCCGGTGAAGGCGTCCTCGGCCGGTTCCACCGGACGTTGCAAGGTCGCGCGAGGACGCGGCGGCGGTGCGTACTCGACGAAGGCATCGAGCAGCTCGCGAACCCCGAAGTTGTTGATCGCCGAGCCGAAGAACACCGGGGTCTGCCGACCTGCGATGTAGGCCTCGAGGTCAAGCGGATGGCTCGCACCCTGGACCAGCTCCATCTCGATGCGCAACTCGTCGGCCTGATCGCCGAGCATCGCGTCCATCCGCGGGTTATCGAGACCCTGGATGATCTCGCCTTCGGTGATACGCCCGCCGTGCTGAGCGCTGAAGAGATGGGTGCGATCGAAGCGCAGGTCGTAGACGCCTTTGAAACGTTTGCCCATCCCGATCGGCCATGTAACGGGCGCGCATTGGATTTTGAGGATATTCTCGACCTCGTCGAGCACCTCGATGGCGTCGCGGCCCTCGCGGTCGAGCTTGTTGATGAAGGTCAGGATCGGGGTGTCGCGCAGCCGGCAGACCTCCATTAGTTTGATGGTTCGCTCCTCGACGCCTTTGGCGACGTCGATGACCATCAGGGCCGAATCGACCGCGGTCAGGGTGCGATAGGTGTCCTCCGAGAAATCCTGGTGTCCGGGGGTGTCGAGCAGGTTGACGATGCTCTCGCCATAGGGAAACTGCATCACCGAAGAGGTGACGGAGATGCCGCGCTCCTTCTCAAGTTCCATCCAATCCGAGGTCGCATGCCGAGCCGCCTTGCGCCCCTTCACCGTCCCCGCGAGCTGGATGGCACCCCCGAACAGCAGCAACTTCTCGGTCAGGGTGGTCTTGCCGGCGTCCGGGTGGGAGATGATGGCGAAGGTACGACGCCGGTGGAGTTGTTCTTGGAGCTCGCTCATGGGGGATCTTTGCAGTCTCGGCTGCGTGCGACTAAACCAAGGAATTATAGACTTGAAGAGCCCGCTGTTCACCTGGAGCGCGCGTTATCCTTTCCACCTATCAGTTGATGTCGGCACCCTGGCTCCAGCTCGACATGCCTCTCACGGAGACGCGGAGGGCACGGAGAATCTAAGATCTTCCATGCGCACGCTCCATGTCTTAGCGTCTCCGTGTCTCCGTGAGAGTCAAAAACTGACCCTTGCCAAGCGCGTTAGCGGGTCAGCCTGACGCTCCGGGCGGTATACTCTTGGGTCAGTATGTACGCCACGGCGCAGCACCATCACCCGGAACAGACGATTCGAGCCGATCAGACGATGCAAGAAGCCCGTTCGACGATGCAAAAAGCCCGCGCCGAGCCCGCCCTTCCGCTCGCCCTGCGCCTCAGAGCCATGAGCGAGCAGGATGTCAAGACCGTTTGCGCAGCCGATCGCGCCGCTTACGAGCATCCGTGGACGGAAGGCATTTTTCGCGACTGTCTGCGGGTCGGCTACTCCTGCTGGGTGGGCGAGCTCGAAGGTGAGATCGTCGCCCATGCCGCGATGGCGGTCGCCGTCGGCGAGTGTCACATTCTCAATCTCTGCATTCATCCCGACTGGCAAGGCCGAGGGCTCGGCCGCCGCCTGCTCCGCCATTTGATGACGTTCGCACGCACGCGGCGGGCGGACAGCGCCTTCCTCGAGGTGCGCGCTTCAAACAGCCGTGCCCGCGCGCTCTACGCCTCCGAGGGATTCTGCGAGATCGGCCTACGGCCCGGCTATTACCCCGCCACCAAGGGGCGCGAAGACGCGGTCGTGCTGGCGCGCGCGTTGTAGATCGCGCTGACGACAGGAAGCACAACACAGCCCTGCGCCGGCGCTGGTGGACTGAGCTACGCTCGTCCCCTACGGCTCCGATCAGCGACGCCGCCCGGTTCCGCTCTTCGGTGTCACGTGCACATTAGACCGACCGCCCAAACCGTCAGTCGCTTGTGACACCCGCTCTGCGGTTTCACGCATGCCTCATGGCGCTGCGCGACCCGTGCCGAGATGGCCGGAGCAAGCGCGAACCCCGAGATGGGCACCAAAAGGGTGCGGAGAATACCGACCTGATTCGGATCATGCCGGGGTCGATTCGCTTGAACGCGCTCGAAATCGACGGTCAATCCATCCGCGTTTCGGGCTATAGTTGACGCCGTTACTCGGCTCCCGTCTCGCATCGGGCTGCGCTTGCCGCCGAGTCGGAGTACAGCGCAGCCCCTCCGCGTTGCCGGTCTAACCTACCCTATTCATCCGGGGATCGCTCTGATGTCGCAAAAGCTCATGGTAACCGTCGACGGCAACGAGGCCGTGGCCTACGTCGCTCACTTGACCAACGAAGTCATCGCCATCTATCCCATCACGCCGTCCTCGAACATGGGCGAATGGGCGGACGAGTGGTCGTCGCTCGGGATTCCGAATCTTTGGGGTACGATCCCCGATGTCGTGGAGATGCAGAGCGAGGCCGGCGCGGCCGGCGCGATCCACGGGGCACTACAGGGCGGCTCGCTGGCGACGACCTTTACGGCCTCGCAGGGTCTGCTGCTGATGATCCCGAACATGTACAAGATCGCCGGCGAGCTGAGCCCGACGGTCTTTCATGTCTCGGCGCGTTCGCTTGCGGCACAGGGTCTGTCGATCTTCGGCGATCATTCGGACGTCATGGCTTGCCGCGCGACCGGCTATGCCATGTTCTGCTCGGCCTCCGTCCAGGAGGCCATGGATTTTGCGCTCATCGCGCAGGCCGCGACCCTGGAAAGCCGCGTCCCCTTCCTGCACTTCTTCGATGGGTTCAGAACCTCGCACGAGGTCACCAAGATCGAGCAGGTCTCGCACGAGACGATCCGCGCACTGATCGACGAGGAGCTGGTGAGCGCCTGCCGCGCGCGCGCACTCAATCCCGATCATCCAGTGATCCGCGGCACCTCGCAGAATCCGGACGTCTATTTCCAAGGACGCGAGACCGTCAACCCCTATTACGACGCCGTTCCCGGCATCGTGCAGCGCATCATGGATCGCTTCGCCGCGCTCACCGGCCGTCAGTACGGGCTCTTCGAGTATCTCGGCGCACCGGATGCGGAACGTGTGATTCTGCTGATGGGCTCGGGGATCGGCGCCGCTCAGGAAGCGGTGGAGCATCTCGTGGACCACGGCGAGAAGGTCGGCCTGATCAAGATCCGGCTCTACCGCCCCTTCGATGCAGGCGCCCTCCTTTCGGCTATTCCGGTCACCGCGACGCATCTGGCCGTGCTGGATCGCTGCAAAGAGCCGGGCGCCGACGGCGAGCCGCTGTACAAGGACGTTGTCACCGCGCTGGCCCAAGCCTTCGCCGACGGCCGTGTCGCCACCATGCCGCGCGTGGTCGGCGGGCGCTACGGGCTCTCGTCCAAAGAGTTCACCCCGGCCATGGTCAAGGGCATCTTCGACGAGTTGGCGGCGCCCAAGCCCAAAAACCCCTTCACGGTCGGCATCATCGACGACGTCGGCCACACTAGCCTGGCTTGGGATCCGGACTTCAAACCGGCGGCGATGGCTGGCGTCACGGCCTGCGTCTTCTTCGGCTTGGGCTCGGACGGCACCGTCTCGGCCAACAAGAACTCGATCAAGATCATCAGCGAAGAGACGCCCAACTTCGGTCAGGGCTACTTCGAGTACGACTCCAAGAAGGCCGGTGCCGTCACCATCAGTCATCTGCGATTCGGCCCGAAACCGATCAACAGCACCTACCTGATCGGCGAGAACGAAGCGAGCTTCGTCGCCTGTCATCAGCCGACCTTCCTGACGCGTTTCGACATGCTCGATCATGCGCGTCCGGGTGCTGTATTCCTCCTGAACTCGCACACGCCGCCCGACCGAATCTGGGACGAGCTCCCGCGCAAGATGCAGCAGGCGATCATCGACAAGGGTCTCGACTTCTACGTGATCGACGCCTACGGGATCGCGGGCGTCACCGGTATGGGCCGGCGCATCAACACCATTATGCAGACCTGCTTCTTCGCCATTTCGGGCATCCTGCCCAAGGACGAGGCAATCGACCACATCAAACACGCGGTCGAGAAGACCTACGGGAAAAAGGGTCAGAGTCTGTTGGAGCGCAACTACAAGGCGATCGATGCCGCACTCGCCGGGCTGCATCAGGTCAGCGTCCCGGCTCAACCCACCAGCGCCTTCGAGCGCCCTCCGGTGGTGCCGATCTCCGCCCCCGACTTCGTGCGCAATGTGACCGCCACGCTGATTGCCGGCAAAGGCAACAGTCTGCCGGTCAGTCTGATGCCGGCCG
This sequence comes from Thiocapsa sp. C2-2m, assembly GCF_041903745.1. Classification (NCBI taxonomy): domain Bacteria; kingdom Pseudomonadati; phylum Pseudomonadota; class Gammaproteobacteria; order Chromatiales; family Chromatiaceae; genus Thiocapsa; species Thiocapsa sp. C2-2m. The sequence continues at coordinate 17,619 of NZ_JBBWVD010000039.1, forward strand.
ACGGCACCTGGCCGACCGGCACGACCCGCTACGAGAAGCGCAACATCGCCCTCGAGCTGCCGAAATGGGAGGACGACCTCTGCACCCATTGCGGCAAATGCCCGCTGGTCTGCCCCCATGCCGCCATCCGCGCCAAGGTCTATCCGGTCGCGCTCACGGACGCGGCGCCGGCGAGCTTCCAGCACGTCCAGATCAAGGGCAAAGACTTCCCGGCCGATCATCACATCACCTATCAGGTCGCCCCGGACGACTGCACCGGCTGCGGTCTCTGCGTCGAGGTCTGCCCGATCCGCGATCGCAAGGACCCCAACCGCAAGGCGCTCAACATGGTGCCGGCCGAGCAGACGCACGCCGTCGAGCAGGCCAACTGGGACTTCTTCCTGACCCTACCGGAATACGATCGCACCAAGCTCGACGGCACCAAGATCAAGCACGCCATGATGCTTGAGCCGCTGTTTGAGTTCTCCGGCGCCTGCGTGGGCTGCGGCGAGACACCCTACGTCAAGCTCGCGACCCAGTTGTTCGGCGACCGCATGCTGATCGGCAACGCCACCGGCTGCTCCTCGATCTACGGCGGCAACCTGCCGACGACCCCCTACACCACCAACACCGAGGGCCGAGGACCGGCGTGGAACAACTCGCTGTTCGAAGACAACGCCGAGTTCGGAATGGGCTTGCGGCTCGCCATCGATAAACAGGCGGCCCATGCCCGCGAGATCATCAAGCGGCTCGCACCCAAGATCGGCGAGGATCTGGCCGAGGGCCTGCTCACGGCCGACCAGTCCGACGAGGCCGGGATCTTCGAGCAGCGCGAGCGCGTGCTCGCGCTCAAGGAGAAGCTCAAGGGCATCCCGGACCTGGACGCACGGACCCTCGAGGCCATCTGCGACCAGATCGTCAAACGCAGCGTCTGGATCATCGGCGGCGACGGCTGGGCCTACGACATCGGCTACGGCGGCGTTGATCACGTCCTCGCCAGCGGGCGGAATGTGAACCTCTTGATCCTGGATACGGAGGTCTATTCCAACACCGGCGGCCAGACCTCCAAGGCGACCCCGATGGGTGCGGTCGCGAAGTTCTCCGCCGCCGGCAAGTCGACCTTCAAGAAGGACCTCGCCATGATGGCGATGGCCTACGAGAACGTCTATGTCGCCCAGGTCGCCTTCGGTGCCAAGGACGTGCAGACGGTTCGCGCCTTTATCGAGGCCGAATCCTTCGACGGTCCCTCGGTCATCATCTGTTACTCGCCCTGCATCGCGCACGGCGTGGACCTGTCCAAAAACCTGCGTCAGCAGGACATGGCGGTCAACTCGGGACACTGGGGCCTATTCAGGTTCGACCCGCGCCGGCTCGCCGCGGGCGAGAATCCGTTGCACATCGACAGCAAGCCGCCGAGCATCCCGTATCGCGACTTCGTCTCCTCTGAAACCCGCTTCAGCGTCCTCACCCGAACCCATCCGGAGGCCGCCGAGCGCTATCTGCAACTCGCCCAGAAGCACGTCCAGACCCGCTTCACGCTCTACGAGCAGTTGGCGCAGCTAGCCGTACAGAAGGCACCCGCGCCGGCCCAGAAGCCGACCGCGCCCAAGGAGAGCTGACACGCGCATGCAGGCGCATCGGGGCGACGGACCCGATCCGGCATCATCGGCGCAGGTGCAGCCGCACCGCGCCGACACCCGCCGGATCAGCCCAACGCCATGGCCCCGACGCGCGCTCATCCGGCACCCTATTCGTCGTATACCTTTTCCGGAGCAATCGCTATGGATCTCACGACCACCTATCTCGGACTGACGATCAAGAACCCGCTGGTCCCCTCCGCCTCGCCCCTGTCCAAGAGCGTTGCCATCGCACGCGAGCTTGAAGACAACGGCGCCGCAGCCATCATCATGTGGTCGCTCTTCGAAGAGGCCGTGACCGCCGAATCCGAAAGCATGGTGCGCTTCCTGCACCACCAGGACATTGGTTTCGGCGAGGCTGACAGCGGCTTTTTGCCCGTTCATCAGGATTTCGAGGGCGCGCTTGAGCGGTATCTGGACAACATCCGCAAGCTCAAGGAGTCACTGGACATCCCCGTTATCGCCAGCCTCAACGGCGTCACACCCGGCGGCTGGATCAAGCACGCGACCGAGCTGCAACAGGCCGGTGCCGATGCACTGGAGCTCAACGTCTACTATGTGGCCGGGGATATCACCCAAACCGGACTCCAGGTCGAGGAGCGTTATCTTGACCTCCTCCGCGAACTGCGCGGGCATGTGCAGATTCCCATCAACATGAAGCTCTCCCCGACTTTCAGCTCCATCGGCAACTTCGTCGGCCAGGTCGCCGCCGCCGGCGCCAACGGCGTCGCCCTCTTCAACCGCTTCTATCAGCCCGACATCAACATCGACAGCCTGCGTCTGCAATCGAGCCTCCACCCCTCGACATCCGCCGAGGCCCTGCTCGCCATGCGCTGGATCGCCATCCTTTACGGTCGCTTCGATGGCCTCTCACTCGGCGCGACCGGCGGTGTGCACACGGCCGCAGACGCCATCAAGCTGCTGCTTGCGGGGTCGGACGTGGTCCACCTGTGCAGCGTTCTACTCTCAAAAGGACCGGCCTACACGGCACACATCCTCAGCGGCATCGAGGACTGGATGGAGGAGCAGGGATTCGAGTCCATCGAGGACTTCCGCGGACGCGTCAGCGCCATCGCAGTCCCCAACCCGGCGGAGCTCGAGCGCGCCAACTACGTCAACATCCTGGACAGCTACAGCTTTTCACCGGGTGTGATGGTGTAGGACCTTAAGAAACTCGTGACACCCGCTACGCGGTGTCACGCATGCCCCCTGGCGCTCTGCGCCACGTCCTGGCATGGCCGGAGTCACGAACACGGCTAGGAAAGGAACAAGGGGCGGCTGCGATTGGTCTATCATTGAGCTTGAATATCAAGAGATTCATCTTGCCGGGAGACGCAGATGCCGCACCGACCACGCACCGATCGACAGGGTCCGTTTCACGTCGACCAACTCCGCGAAGGCGATCGCTACGAGCTCTCCAGCGGTCACCCGATCTATTGCGCGCCCTCCGGGCGCGAGCATGCCGGAACCAATTTGATCGGCGCGGCAGCACTGGAGAGCGACCCGGATGTCGAATGGGCCGGTGTCGATGCGGGTTTCACCCCGGATTCTGGGACGTTGCGCGCACCCGACGTCGCGATCGGCCAAAGAGGCGCGGAACGGGGCTGGATCCCGGGCGCGCCGCCATTGGCAGTCGAGTATGCCGCTCGCGGACAGGACGAGCAGGAATTGCAGGACAAGATTGCGGAGTTGTTGCAGAGCGGCACCCAGCAGGTCTGGGTGGTTCGTCTGATCGGTCCGCGACGGGTCGAGGTCTATCGGCCCGGCGAAACGATGCGCTTGGTCGGTCCCGGCGAGATCCTGAGTGCGCCGGGTCTGCTGCGTAACCCGGTCCCGATCGAGGCGCTCTACGACCGCGATGCCGCACACCGCGCGACGCTGCGCAACCTGCTGCAGCGCGAGGGTTACGAGAGTCTGGACGCCGTGCGTCAAGAAGGGATTGTTGAGGGAATCAATCAAGGGATCAGCCAAGGCATCGCCGAGTCGATCCTCGCCTTGCTCACCGACCGTGAACTCGTCGTCGACCCACCGACGCGCGAACGCATCCTCGGCGAGCAGGATCTCGCGCAGTTGATGCGCTGGCTCATCGCCGCGACTCAGGTCCAGGAAGCGCAGAGGCTGCTCGATTAGGAGAACAGTAGGTTGGGCAAAGCGCAGCCTGCCCAACGCGCACCGGCATCGGGAGTAGCAGTTGGGCACGCTGCGCTTTGCCCAACCTACGACTGCACCTCGAACCCCGCACCCCGAACCCCCCATTACCCATCCGAATCGACAAACCGCTCGACCGGCACGCACTTGGGCACCAGCCGACCGCTTGGGCCCGGCAGCATCAACACCACCTGACGGCTTTGCTCGGGTCCATAGCTCACATGGATCGGCTTGTCGTTGCCGTAGAAGTAGAGCCGGTCGAAGGGCGTTTCGCCGACGACCCAACGCGCGACCTCAAGCATATCCTCGTCCTCGACCAGACAATCCACGGCGGCGCCCAGACGCGGACAGATGGGATGACCCAGCCGATTGCGCTCATGCGCAGCGTGCTGATCGCGCTTCGGATCGATCCGCCCCGGGATCGCCTTCGCCAGCGGTGCGGAGCAGAACCCGTAGGTCAGTCGAATCATCCCGAAGTACTCGATCACCGGATCCAGGACCTGCGTGGCCAGATCGCACAGCGCCGTGTAGCTTTCAGGTTGCTCAGGGCAGTTGGCAAGCCCTGTTGCGGCCTGCGTCTCCCCGCATTCGATCAAGTGACGGTAGCTGAGAAAACGTCCGCACGGGGCGTCCAGGTCCGGGATCGTCCGGGAACGGACCAAGGCGCCATCCTCGATCGACCAGCGCCGTTGCTCCAGCAACGCATCAAGAACACCCGGCGCCGGCCCATACCCCGACGCCGGCAGCACACCAAGCGCATCGAGCGCCTCGTCGAACGCGAGTTGCTCCGGATACCCGTCGCACTCCTCGTTGATATAGCGTGACTTGCGATACAGATACGGCGGCTCGAAGTCATCGCCGTATGCGAAATAATCGATGTCCTGCTCGCGCAGCTTGATCTTGACCCGCTCGATCATCCGCGGCAGCGCCCTGCCCTCGAAATCGTCGTACCGCATCAGGCTCAGCTTGCCCGAGCCGATGTGGATCTTCACCAGATCCGCCTCGCGGATATCGCCGTAGAGCATCGATGCGGCACCGACATAGACCCGCAGAAGCGCCGGGAGCTGCTCGACCAATCGGCTGTGCAGTTGCAGCGAGGCGCCCGGATCGAGCCACCCCAGACCATGTTCGGACGCCGAACGGCAGGCGGCAGCGATCGCCTCGGTGTCGGCGATCCGGAAAAGCTGCGTGCGACCGGCCTCCAACGCGGCCGGATAGTCGCCGAAGAACGCCTTGATGTCGCGCTGCAATCCCGCGTCGAGATGCTTGTAGGGACGCCGCCGACTGAACTGCTGAAGCGCAAAATAGACCTCCAGGTCAGCGATGCGCGCCTGCTCGGCCCCCGCCAGCGCAGCCTCCGCACCTTCCTGTCCCTTCTGATCGGCGAGGAAACGCAGCGCCTTGCCGAGACTGCCGAAGCCCTCGATCAAGGGCAGCAGATCATCGACCTCGATCTTCTCCGGCGTTCGCCCCAGACGCAACCAGGTCTCCCAGAGGCGCTCCAACGGCTCGCGATAGGCATCAAAGCGTTCCGCCGCGCGATCGCGCCGAGCCGGCCGCTCACGCGGGGGCAGCGCGGGGCGCGTGCTCGGCACCCTGAGCCGATTGCTTCTGCGGCTATAGCGCTCCACCAGAAACCGCTGCTCCGCGTCTTTGTCGCGGAACACATAGAGCACGCCCGGCGCAACCGGGATCGGCTCCTCGTCCAGCACTTGCTCCAGATACGTCTTGATCTCGGACTGGGTGTAATAGCGCTGGAAGGTGCCGCGCTGCGTCATGACGCCGTCGCGAAACCGCTCCCCGCGCGGGTCGTTTTGGTTGGCGAGCATCACCGACACGACCAACAGCCGCTCGGCGAGCGACCAGGCCCGCGTCAAGGCCACCAGCCGCTCGTCGAAATCCTCGATCACGTTGATCACGAAACCGAGATTGACGATATCGGCTGCAGCGATCGGCTCTTCCGGCGCGAAATAGGGATCCCATCCGGAGGCTTCCAGCCCGTTCTCGCACAAGCCGCGAACATCGTCGCCGCGCCCGCAGCCGTAGTCGAACAGGCGATAGCGGCCATCCAGAAAGCCATGCCGCGCCAGCGTCTGCACGGGCGCCGAGAAGCCATAGCGCACCATCGCGGTGCGGTGTCGCGCCGCCTCCCAATCGAGCGCACCGCCGAGTCCGACGAGGGCGCGCGACACGACGCCGCCCTCCCCCGCCTCGGACCCGGTCAAGTCGCCGTCGGCAGCCTCGCCCGCGACACCGTCGAGATTACCGATCGGGACCAGCGTGTGGCCCTCGATCCGATACCCGGCATCCGCGACCAGCGCCTCCCACTGACGCCGATAACCGATGCGCTTGGGGTCATCGAACAGACCGATCGACTCGGCCTGTTCCGTCAATGCGACATAGTCGGCGCGGCTCGGATGATCGCCCGGCAGCAGCAGCTCCTTGCGATGCAGGATGGGCGGGTTCAGCGAGTCTTCGTAGGTGCGATAGCCCGTCTCCCCTGTTGCGCGATCCACACGCCAGCTCTCCTTCAGCGCCGGGAAGGGGGTCTCGAAAAAATCCGGATAGTTGAGGAAGGCGACCTCGGAGCCGTCCTCGGCAACGCGCACGACATTGAATGCAGGCTCGACCGACGCCCGAAGCATCTCGAGTGCCGCGGCCACGCCAGCCATCAACTCGGGCTCGGCGCGGTCCAGCAACGTTCGATGCAGGTAGCGTCGGCCTGCGACCGTCTTTCCGAAACTCATCGGTTCGTCAGTCCCCCGTGCTCATCGTCGGGTCCGTCTCGGGAGCCGGCCAGTCGATCTCCAGACCATCGATCACACCGACAGGGGTCTGTCCTTCCAGGCCCTGCACGTCCGGCTTCCCGTAAACGCCGTCCGCACCGAGCCGATAGATCGTCAGCACCCGATCGACCGGGTGCAGCAGCCAGTATTCGCGCACACCATGACGCTCGTAGAGTGCTGGCTTACGGACCTGATCATGAACGGCACTGGACGCCGAGAGGATCTCGACGATCCAATCCGGCGCTCCGCGGCACCCCTTCACATCGAGCTTATGCGGATCGCAGATCACGGCGACATCGGGCTGCACCACCGTGTCGACCCGAGCGTCGGACTCGTCGTGCTTCGGCAGACGCACGTCGAAGGGGGCAACATAGACCCGGCACGAGCGCCCCTGAAGCGCATTGGCAACCTGGCGTACCAGCTCAACCACGAACTCCTGATGCAGTCGCGTCGGCGCTGGCGCCATCGCGAATGCTTCACCGTCGATCAGCTCCCAGCGTTCGTCCTCGGGCCAGAGACAATAATCACCGTAGGTGAAAGAACCGGTTTTGAGTGCGGCTTGACGCATGACAGTTTCTCCGTTGAAACAGCATCGGCACCGAGCGATCTTGATCATAACGCCGACCGGCAGGCTGAACGAGCGCGAGCAACGTGGAACACAATCACAGCGAATCCCTCGGCTCAGCATCGATCACAGCACAAACGCGACCGAACGAGCCTGTTCACCCGGACGCTCGATTCGTCTCGCGGCGACTGCGCACCACACCGGAGCAGACGACAAAGCCTGATATAGAGGGTCTGATATGATGACGACTCGCGAGGGATTTTCTGAGAACAACGACGTTGCTGAGTCCTAAAGGCGCATCGGCCGATAACCCGCGAGGTTCCGCCGTACAGACGCTCGGCACCCTGATCAAGGTGGTGATCGTCGCGATCCTGGTCAGCCTGACCCTCACCGTGCTGATGCTTCTGCATGCGGGGCGTATTCAGGACCAGACCGCTGCAGAGGCATCCTTGCGGCAGCTCGACGGGCTGCTCCGCATGAAGGGCCGCCACCTGGCCAACCACGTCAGGGATTATGCCGCTTGGAACGACGCCATCGAAGGCGTGATCAAGGCGCGGGACCGGCAATGGTGGGACGACAACCCCGGCCAGTATGCGCTCTCGACATTCGACCTCTCGCTCACCCTCGCCGCCGACGGCAGCGACCGGATCTATTTCATCTCGACCCCCGACGGAACCCGAAGCGCACCATCCGAGCTCACCCTCGGCACGTCCACGACGGCATTGCTGGACATGGAACGGCGCAGCCTTTCCTCCTCGGTTCCGGGCGAGGCAACGACGGGGTTTATAGAGCTGAACGGAACCCTGTATTTGGCGGCCGCCAGCCGATTCCTCCACGAAGAGGATTTCACAGCACCCGCCGAAGCCCCCGGCGCAGTGATGCTCTTTGCACTCGCGCTCGATGACAGGGTTCTTCCGGAGCTCGGCGACATCATGGGCGTCGACGGACTGGTCCGCGATGCGGCGCCTGAGTCCGGCGAGTCTCGCATGCCGCTCTCACTCGTCGACGGGACCACTGCGGGAATCCTGACGTGGACCCCGTCGGCGCCGGGTGGGTCCATGATCGCAAGCGTACTGCCCATCGCGCTGCTCGCCTTCGCGAGCGTCGCCGGACTGACCCTGGTCTTCGCCTTTCGCGCACGCAGCCTCGCCCGGCGTTTGTCCGCCGACGAGGCCGAGCGACGCGAGCTGTCGCAGCGCTACGAATCCATCCTCGAGACCGCCGGCGACGGCATCTTCGGCATCGATCGCGACGGGCGCATCCTGTTCGTCAATGCCGCGGCCGCGACGATGCTCGGTCTGCCGCGCACTGAGATCCAAGGACAGGACGCCAACCACTTGCTCCTGTGCCGACCGTTCGATGGACCCTCCGAACAGACCGACGAGGCACCCCTGCTGCGCGCACTGACAAGCGGTCGCGCCGAGGTCTCGGATACCGAGTGTTTTCGCCGCGCGGACCGAAGCACCTTCCCGGTCGAATACGCCGTCACACCCATGCTGCTCGGGGACACCCCGACCGGCGCGGTGGTCGTCTTTCGCGACATCACCAAACGGCGGCAGACCGAAGAGGAGATGCTCTATCGCGCCAATTTCGATGCCGTCACCGGCCTGCCCAACCGCAACCTCCTTCTCGAACGCCTGAATCAGGAGCTGAAACGGGCCCGCCGCGAGGCCACACGCGTCGGGGTCCTCTTCATCGACCTCGACGACTTCAAACAGGTGAACGACTCGCTCGGACACGACGCGGGTGATCTCCTGCTGCGCCAAGTGGCCGAGCGTCTGCAGCAGTCCGCGCGCGACACCGACACCGTCGCTCGATTTGCAGGGGACGAGTTCGTGGTCGTCACCGCACACATCGCGGACCGGACCTGCCTGCAGACGGTCGCCGAGAAGCTGCTCCACATCCTTCATGAACCCTTCGCGATCGGGAACGCAGCCGTGCAGATCGGAGGCAGCATCGGAATCGCTATCTTCCCGGACCACGGCGACAATCCACAGACACTGCTCACCCGGGCAGACCTTGCTATGTACCAGGCCAAGGCTGCCGGACGTGGGGCCTATCGGTTTGCGGGCATTGCCTGAGCAAAGGCCAGTGGATGATGCACCGCCGCTTGCCACCTATCGATTAACGCAGGCACCCCGGCTCCAGCTCGACATGCTTCTCACGGAGACAGGGTGAATCCGAACGCTTTCCTGCGCATGTTTCATGTCTCCGTGTTTCCGTGAGAGATTCCGGAAACTGATCGGTGCTTTGGCACAGCCTTCAGCCCGAGCTCACTCTCCCGGCAAGCCATTCAAACAGCGCCTGCCGACGCTCGGCCGACAGCCGCTCGATCCGCGCCATGATCTCGTCCATGCTCATCTGATCGTAATGCCCGTTCAGCGCCGCGGCGAGCGGCGCGAGCACGGCATGCTCTTCCGGCGACAGGGTCTCGGGCGGGTTCTGCAGGTCCTTCAAAAAGGCTTCTGTCCGATGTTTGTCGAGTGCACCGATCTCCCGGATCTCGGGAAGGCCCCGGCGCCAGGTCTCGATGCGCGTCTGCCGAGCCTGCCCGTCGAGAGCCGCTATGCGCTGGGCAACCATCTCCAAGAGCTGCTCGACCACTTCACGGTCTTCGCTCGACAGATAGGCCGGCGCCACGTTGAGCTCCGACTCGATCCGGGCGCAGCCGTCGCGGGCGAGTGTCGGAATCTTATCCGCAAGCGCGCGACGCGGGCTCAACCATTCGGTGGAGCGCCGACGCGCGGCATCGATGCGTTCAGGGCCGAGCGCCCGATACACCGAGGCCAGATCCCAGGCGGGATCGATCTCGCGCGCGGCAAGCTCCTCCGCCAGAGCGGCCGACTGGTGCTCGATCTGCTGAGCGAGGATCTCGGCCAGCCGCTCGGGGGACATGTCGCCGGTTTCCCATGTCTCGAGATCTGCCGCGATCCGCTGGAGCTGGAGCGCCAGCTCGCTCACCTCTGACTCATCGCGCGTGCCAATGAAGATCTCGCGCAGTCGATTCACTCGCGCGAGCGCCTCCTGCAGCGCGCTCTCGGTCTTCGGGACGTCTGGAAAACCCGCATCGAGCAAGGCCGACGCTGGGCACGACTCAATGTTCTCCCGTCGCCCCGAACACATCCTCCAGGCATCGCGCGCCCAGCACCTGCAGGGCCCATTGTTCCAACTGATCCGGGGAAGCGCTGCGTATCCTCTCTTCGATCTCGGGCGGGACCAGGCCGAACCGTTGCTGGACCAAGAGATGCAGTAGCTTGGCTTGGCCTTGGCCGATGCCCTGCTTGATGCCCCGCTCGGTGCCCTGCTCGATGCCTTGCTCGATGCCTTGCTCGATGCCTTTCTGTTGCGCCATCCGCTCGATGCTGCTCAAGTAATGCATGTGCTTTTCCTCGTCGAATTGCTGGACTTCGGACCACAACTGCTGCTCCAGTCCCTCCGGCAGCGTCAGTACCCAGTCGATGAACCGGAACAACTCAAGAATATCCTGGCGGGCGAAACCGCGTCGGTAGAGGCTGCGGATCAGCCCCAGCTTGGCCTGATAGCGATCGACTGGCGATCGGGCGGTCTCCCGGGCACTGAGGTGGGCCAGGGTGACGACGGCAAAGGGATTGGCCGAGGACTCGAGCTCCGTTCGGCGTGTCCGATAGGCGGCCAAGCTGACCAAGGGAAAGCGCAGACCCATGCGGCAACCCCATCGCGCATAGCCAAACTCACCGTGGTTGCGCCGACTCGGTTCACCCAGCACCGCCAGACTCACGACCGGTTTGGCGTAGCGATCATAGAGCCGATAGTTGTAGACAAACATGCGCTGGGCGAAATCCGCTTGGTTGCGCCCCTGGACTTCGACATGCACCAGCAGCCAGTCCTCTTCTCCCTCAAAACTGGTGACGCGGATCAGCGAGTCGGCCCAGCGGCGACCGAGTTTCGCATCGCGGACCACCTTTTGTAGTTCCTTGTCGAGCAGGCTGTAGCCGTGCGTCCAGTCGATGCCGGCATGGGCATCGGGGAAGAAGAAGGCCAGAAAGTCGGGGAAGTAGCGTTCCAAGACCGTCTTCCACGGGGAGTCATAATCAGCCACGACGGCATGCTGGTGGGTACTCGGAGCCGGGTCGTTCATGACGTGCTCTCTCGCGGAAGACAATGAAACCCGTCGCGAAGCGACACCCCCCCGGGATAGACGACTTGCAGTCGTCCTCTTCAGCCGTCCCGACGGCCTGCGGGGTCGAGTTCGACGCAACCCTCTCGGCAACCGTGCTCAACGCGCCTCAGCAGGTCGTGCGAGAGAGTTCCGCCGGGCGTTTTTTTCGGAAATGGCTTTGACGATGGGGCGAGGGCAACTGAAGTCGCCTATGCCCCGAAACGCCCCGACACGCTGGGCGTTGCTTTCTCGGAAAGCACCTTAGGGATGAGACGGGTATGCCGGGGTTCGCAAGCTCACCCCAGCCTACACGTTTCGTTTTTTTGAATCGTTCCTCAGTGTTCTCCCGTCGCACCGAACACATCCTCCAGGCATTGCGCGTCCAGGATCTGCAGCGCCCATTGTTCCAATTGGTCCGGGCGCGCACTGCTGATCAGCGCTTCGATGTCGGGCGGGATCCGGCCGAAACGTTGCTGGACCAAGACATGAAGCAGCTTGGCTTGGCCCTCGCCGATGCCCTGCTTGATGCCCTGCTTGATGCCCTGCTCGGTGCCTTTCTGCTGCGCCATCCGCTCGATGCTGCTCAAGTAATGCATGTGCTTCTCCTCGTCGAATTGCTGGATTTCGGACCACAACTGCTGCTCCAGTCCCTCGGGGAGCGTCAGGACCCAGTCGATGAACCGGAATAACTCAAGAATATCCTGGCGTGCGAAACCGCGCCGATAGAGGCTGCGGATCAGCCCCAGCTTGGCCCGATAGCGGTCGGCTTCCGATCCGGCGGTCTCCAGGGCGCTCAGGTGCGCCAGGGTGACGACGGCAAAGGGATTGTCCGAGGACTCAAGCTCCGTTCGGCGTGTCCGATAGGCGGCTAAGCTGACCAAGGGAAACCGCAGACCCATGCGGCAACCCCAACGCGCATAGCCAAACTCACCGTAGTCGACCTGACTCGGTTCACCAAGCACCGCCAGACTCACCACCGGCTTGGCGTAACGATCGTAGAGCCGATAATTGTAGACAAACATGCGCCGGGCGAAATCTGCTTGGTTCTGGCCTTGGACTTCGACATGCACCAGCAGCCAGTCCTCGTCGCCCTCCCGGCTGGTGACGCGGATCAGCGAATCGGCCCAGCGGCGACCGAGCTTGGCATCGCGCACCACCTTTTGAAGCTCCTTGTCGAGCAGGCTGTAACCGTGCGTCCAGTCGATGCCGGCATGAGCGTCGGGGAAGAAGAAGGCCAGAAAGTCGGGGAAGTAGCGTTCCAAGACCGTCTTCCACGGGGAGTCATAATCAGCCACGACGGCATGCTGGTGGGTACTCGGGGCCGGGTCGTTCATGACATGCTCTCTCGCAGAAGACCTTGAAGCCCGTCGCGAAGCGGCGACGCCCCTGGGATAGACGACTTGCAGTCGTCCTCTTCAGCCGTCCCGATGGCCTGCTAGGCATTGCACATCTCCACGGCGTCAAGTACCGCCTTCAATCTCGCCAATGGCCGCATGTCCTCGTCCGCCTCAATCTCCGGATAGTCCGGGTGATTGGCCTTGAGTTGATAGCGGCCGTCCGCCGTCTTAATGACACGACGCAGCAGGTATTGATCCTCGCCGGCGTCTTGACGCTCGATGGCAACGATTTGTCCGTTGAGCGTACCGGCCTGCGTCGGTGCAATCCGCTCCAACAGAAGGTAGTCGCCATCGTGGATCGGTCGCGATCCGCCGTCCATGGAGTGACCGACGGCGCGCGCGACGAAATCGCGTTCAGGATCGAGGCGACCGTAACCCTGATCGTCAAAGGCGCAACGCTGCTCTGAGTCGCCGCGACCTCGCCGAAAATGACCGCAGGCGATGCGAAGGTCCGGATAGTACGGCAGCTCGACGCGTGCCGGTGTCGACGCGGTCGGGCGCGAGAAGGGCAGCACGCGCGCCGATTCGGTCGATTGCACCTCAGCCCGCTCCGGACCCTCTTCGCCTGCCGTGGTCTTGGTTAGACGCGGCTCGTAGGCCGCAAATCGGTAGTCGACCAGTTCTCGGACCATGGATTGGAAGGTATCGAGATCCTCGCCGGCCACATCAAAGGTAGGGCTAAAGCGACCTTCGCGGACCTCGAACCAGGCTCGGCTCTGTCCCGAACGGTTGCCCCCTGTCCAGGCGTTGATTGGGTTGGCTCGCCAGTAACGCAGCCACTGCCCCGCCTTGGCGTCGTCCAAATCCTGCAAATCCGTTCTGAGATCCGGGATGAAGCGACGTCTCCGCCGGAAGACAGTACGGGCGTGCTCGGCCAGTTCTTCGACCGACAGGGGCTGGCGAAAGCCGTCGTGGTCCAGGAGTGATTCGAGCAGCACGGCTTTGAAGCTGCGGGTCATCGCCGTGGTCTCGGCCTCGCGGAGGAAATCGGTTTGCCGCTCAAGACAGCGTGACTCCTCCGTGTCGAGATCGTCCTGATCCTGCAGCAAGGTAAACCACTGACCGTGGAGCCGTCGCAGCTCCGGAATGCACGATCCGCTGCGGTAAAACTCAGCGAGGGTCGGACGGCGACCGAGAGATTCTCGCAGAGCCTGATAGTCGGATGTCGGTCCCCGTCCTTGAAGACGCGCGAGGAAATCGATGATGGCAAGATCGTAGGTCGCAAAGCAACCAGGCGGCAGAGGCAGATCGCCGTTACGCGCCTTGCGCGCGAAGTCCGCCAGTGCGGCGTAACCCGACCCAACGTCGAAGAGCGCCTGTGGTTTGTTGAGAAAGCCTTTGTGATTGCCGATGAAGTCCAGCACGACCAGGTGATCCTTGTCCGGGGCTCGCCGAAGTCCACGTCCCAATTGTTGGAGGAACAGGACCTTCGATTCCGTCGGGCGCAGCATCATGACGGTATCGATGGCCGGTAAGTCCACGCCCTCGTTGAAGAGATCCACCGAAAAAATCACCTGAAGATCGCCCCGTTCGAGCTGCTCCAGGGCTGCGCTGCGATCAAGCGATGAACCCTGATAGACCGCAGCGGCGCGGATGCCCTCTTTCCGGAAGCGCTCGGCCATAAAATCCGCATGACGTCGCGAGACGCAGAACGCCAGGGTCCGGCTTTGGGCCTTCTCCTGCCACTGTGCCAAGGCATGACGGGCACGCCCGAGTGTCGCAAGCTTGTTCGAAAGCGACTCGGGATCGAAGCGCCCGTTGCGCCAGGGAATCTCCTGATAGTCGACGGTTTCGTCGTAGATGCCGTAATAGCGGAACCGGCACAACAGCCCCAAGGTGATTCCGTCGAACAGATTGCGACCGTAGACCAGATTGTCGTCGCACAGACTCAGGATGTCCGACTGATCCGTCCGCTCGGGGGTCGCGGTCAGGCCAAGCAGGAAACGCGGTTTGAAATGACCGAGCAGACGTCGATAGGTCGGTGCCGCAGCATGATGAAATTCGTCGACGACGACATAATCGAAGTGATCCGGCGCGAACCGATCAAGATGACGCGACTGCCCGAGCGTCTGTACCGACGCAAACAGGAGGTCCACATCGGCATCTTTGCGTTCGCCGGTATAGCGCCCAACCCGGCGGCCGGGTTGAACCAGCTGAAAACTCGACTCGGCTTGGAGCAGGATCTCCTCGCGATGGGCGACGAAAAGGAGTCGCGCGACGGATAGGCGCTCGCTGTCGAAGGCGGCCAGGAAGGTCTTGCCGATGCCAGTCGCCATTACTACCAAGCCGCGCAGATAGCCTGCGGCGCGGGTCGCATCGAGTGCCGCGAGCGCTTCGAGCTGGACCGCGTTCGGCGTCGGCCGCGGGGCCTCCGGCTCGTCCCAATCCGGGAAAACCGGCAGGTGGCGAAGCACAGAGCGACGCTCGTCGTAGTCGTCGATCCAGGTATCATCGAGTCGTCGGACCCGAGGATGAGCGATCAACGACTCGAATTCGGCGCAGATCTGATGGAGTGGCCCATCCCCCGCCGATTCGGAATCGGCGATGCGATCGACCCGATAGTTCCACTCAAGCCCGTCCGTGAGTGCAGTGCGGCTAATGTTGCTGGAGCCGACGAAGGCGCAGCCCCAGACCTCGCGCCCATCCTGCGTTTGGATGGCGATATAGGCTTTGAGATGAAAGCTCTGGTCGCCGGATTCGAAAACGCGGATATCGGCGCCGCGCTCGCCAAGCAGCATCAACCGACGCAGGGCTTGCGGCTCGGTGACATCCAGGTAATCACTGGTCAGGATGCGCAAACGTGCGGCGCGGTATTGAAGGGCGTCGGCGAGCGCATCGAAGAGCAGTGCCAGTCCGCTCGACTTGATAAAGGCGACCGCGAGATCGATTCGATCGGCGCGCCGGATCGCTTCCAGTAGATGAGGGAGAAAGGGGTCGCGGCGACCGCCGGTCGCGAGATAACCGCTCATGCGTCCGCTTCGAGCCGGAGCACGGTATTGAGCCAACGCTCGGACTCGCGACCGGGACGTCGGTCGGACGTCACCCAGCTCTCGACCTCGACGAACAGGCCGACCTGCTCCAGCAGCTCGGCCAAACCGGCTTCGTCAAGATCGGTGAAATGACGCCCATTGCGCATCTGCTCGCCACGCCCGTATTTGAACGAGGCATAGAGGATTCCGCCAGGTTTCAGGGCGCGGCCAAGTCGGTGCATGACATCCGGCAGCTCGGCGATCGGGACATGCAGGAGGCTGGCACAGGCCCAAATCCCATCGAAAGCTTGGCGCCAAGCGATCTCCTGGAAACGCAACACAACGACGGGTGCGCCAGAATGCGCCTCAGCGACTGCCGCCATGGCGGGAGACGCATCGAAGGCCGTGACCTGAAAGCCGCGATCCGCGAAGGCGCGCGCGTCTCGGCCCGAACCACAGCCTGCGTCCAGAATCCGAGCGTTGGCGTGCAGGCGCGGAAGGAAGCGCGCATAGAGCGGCCCCATGTCGACCGACTGGGTGTCGAGCACGAAAGTTTCGGCCTGATCCCTGTAGTAGCCGAGGGTTTCGTCGTTCATGGTGTCGTCGTTCGTCGTCGCGGATTAGGACTCGAACTTGAGAAGGATATCCTCGACCAGGGCGTCAGGCAGCCCAGCTTGTTCAACGGCGAGCGCGAGGCCGAGCATCAACTGCCGAATCAGCGAGTCCGGGATGCCGGTGATGGCGACCCGCAGGAAGCCGCGTCCGGTCGGTTGGGTCGCGCAAAAACGGGCCGCGAGATCGGCATCGGCGGTCTCGAGCACCGCCATCGACACGCGATGCTGCTCGGCCGCGGGCTCCGACAAGACGGCGGCGGCGAAGAGGCCGAACACCGATTTGCCGGTGCCGTAGGGTCCGATCAGCGAGAAGGCGCGCGGACGTGCGCCCGGGCACAGACCGGCCACCATGCGGTTCAACGCCTGTAAGGCGCGCGAGGTGGGAACATAGGCCCGGATCAGATCCGGCGCGTCGGCATCGCGCGTGAGGTTGATCGAGCGCGTGTAGGCGGTGCCGATGTGGATAACACGATCCAATGTGGTCACGTCGCGGTCCTTCTGGGTTTGTTGTGTTGCTGGTTGGATGCGGGTGTCTGATTCCATGACATCTCGGACCGCTTCACTGTCGACCTCGATCACCTTCGGAGCCTGTCACGCGCCCTGCGTTCTCAATGCGCGCTCGGCAGATCGCGTAGCACTTGGATCTCTTCCAAGGACAGTTTGCTGATGTCGGCAATGGTTGCGTCGTCGAAATCGGTTTTCCGGATCAGCTCCAGGGCGGTTTCACGGCGGCCTTCTTCACGCCCTTCTTGACGCCCTTCTTGACGCCCACGTTCGAGAATCTCCGCATTCCATTGCTCGACGCGTTGCTGCAACATGACATGCACCTCGTTGTAGTCATCAATGCTCGGAAGTCGGATTCCGGGGCGCTTCTTGCGGATGAAGCTTCGGTAGATCCAGCGCCCAAAGGCGCGCTTGAGGCTGTCCAGCGCGGCACTGTCCAACAGCTCGACGAGGCGCGCGTAGACGGCGAGCCAGGTCGCCTCGTCGCGTGCCTTTTCCAAGCGGAACAACGCCGCCACCAGATTGCGCACCTCCGGCGGATAGGCCTCGTCACGCGCGATCGCCCCCTCATCCAACAACAGGTAGGACCATTGTGGTCGGTAGCGTTCCAGTCCACCCGGAACGGGCTCGATCAGAGAGAACAGCTCGGTCTGCGCCGTCCAGCGGGGCTCGCCGTTGTAGAGCACGATCGGCAGCACCGGCGGCAAGCGCCCGCTCGGGCTCAATGCGGCTTGAGCGATCAGATCCTGGTAGAGCAGGGTCGCGTAGTTCGCGATCCGCACCGCCATGAAGCGATCCTCGGTACTTTGAAACTCGATCAGAATATAGACGTATAGCCAACCGTACGACCAGCGGACACGCCAGATGACGTCGTCCTCGCGATCGCGGTAATCATCCGTGACAAAGCTACCCTTGACGGGCTCCAACGTGCCGAGATCGATTGACCGCACCCAATCGTCCCGCACGAAGCCGGTCAGCAGATCGCGGACCATCTCGGCATGCGAGAACAGCTGCCGATAGCTGTGGTCGTGATGGCGCGGCGGGGCCTGCTTGCGCGTCATGGGAACATTGCACGGTCGACGCTGAAGAGCGCGCTCATGCGGCGGCCCGCCCGCGGTAGTGCTGCGAGAGGATGTCGATCGGGTCGATGACCTCGCCGCGTCGGTAAAGCTGGTGCACGCCGGCGGTGTCGCGCAGCTCGTAGCTGCGAGGGTCCTGCTCAATGACGCGGGCGAGTCCGGTCATGAGGCCGTCTTCGGTCAGACGGAAGACCGCACCCGGGGCGGCCCAGCCCTCGTCGCTGTAAAGGACGACGCGCATCGGCAGGGCCGGCTGCTGCGGCTGCGCGGCGAAGCGTTGTGCGAGCGCGAACTGCAGCGCAACCGGCGGCAGTGCCGGGCGTGCACCGCGCAGGCTGCGATAACCGGCGTCGGGGTCGCTCTCGACAAGCCCGAGCTGCGCGAAGGGCGAGTCGAGATGCTCGTCGGTGCGCCCCGCCTCGGCGGCGTACATGCGCAGCAGCGTGGAGATGTCGGATTTCAGGGTGCTCGCCGATCGCGGCGCCTTCAGCTCCTGCTCGGTGAACTCGCCGATGGCGCGCAGGGCATCGGAATCGCGAAACCGCGGCATGGGGAAGCGGTTGAAGAACCAAAAGAAGCCGGTTGCGGACTCGGCGTTGGAGGCGATCAGCCAGTGGAGGATCCAGAGTGTGGCGTCGTCTTCCAGATAAGGGTCGCCGCGCGAGCCGAGCAAGGTGGTGCCGAGCCGTGTCGGCGTGCCGCGTCCGCTGTCGAAGGTGACCAAACCGGTGACCTGCAGCCAGTAGTGGATGGCGTTGACCATGTTGCGCCCAACACCGAGACGGATCATGGCGTCTTCGGGCCGTGTGAAGATCTCGGGATCGTCCGCCAGCGTCTCGAAGCCTTTGGGCAGCCAGCCGTAGCGCAGCGGAAAGGTCTCGTGGCGCCCGAAGGTAGCCTTGGCGCGGTTGAGCTTCATGGGGCGGAGGGTTTCCCGAGCAGGGTCAACATCAGTGTTGCAACGCGGTTCCTACGCAGGGTCCGTCCAAGGGGTCTGCGACCTTTGGGACGAAGGTTACAGGAACACGGAGGCGACGCCAAGGCATAGGGGCTCGAAGAATAAAGCAATCGGCGCCGAGCAGCCTGGACAGGTCATGGAAGCTTTCTGCCATGCTTTGTCTGTTTCCGGGAATGGATGTCAATGATGTACGAGAGTATTTCCGACCTGCTCAAACAAATTGCCTTCGATGAGCAAACAGTGCCAGACACATCGCTGAATGATTTAAACCCTAAACTCTGGAGCCGGTTCAGAACGGTTGTCTCGCCCAACGATGATCGGGAATTTCTTGAAAAGATGAAACTGATTACCATAGATGAATACGGGGCCATCCGAGCGACAGTCAGCGGCATTCTGATGGCGTCTGATGCGCCGGAATCCTTCATGCCCAGCGCGTTTATTCAGGCGGTTTGTTATCGAGGAACCGAACGCAACGCCGCCTATCAACTAGACACCAAGGACATCACCGGACCCTTGGATGTGCAGATTCGGGACGCCTGGAAGTTCGTGGAGTGAAACATGCGAGTCTATGCCATCAAGGCGCCCAACCGTATCGAAACACCGCAGTTTTCGCTGAATGCGGTCTTCGAGGCGGTTGTCAACGCAGTCGCCCACCGGGATTATTCCGTTTACGGCTCCAAGATTCGCCTTCACCTGTTCTCGGATCGACTTGAGCTCTTCTCGCCAGGCGCGATCCCCAACACCATGACCATCGAGAGCATCTCGGAACGGCAATCAACAAGGAACGAGCTGATCAGCTCATTGCTGGCGCGTTGCCCGATGAATGTCAACGCCATTGGCAGTCAGCGGAGCTTCATCATGGACAAGCGTGGCGAGGGCGTGCCGATCATTCTCATCGAAAGCGAGAGATTATCGGGGAAGAAACCGGAGTACCGGCTGATCGATGATGCCGAGGTCAAACTGACAATCTTTGCGGCGCCGTCGCCTCATGGCGAGGATTGATCATGACTCCGACCGCGACCGCCCAGGTACGCCGGATTCATCCGGCCCCCGGGGACGAGTGACTTCAGTCGCCCGAACGCGCCCGCGCGGCGAGCTGAAGTCCGCCGCCCCAACTCTCCCCGAGGTGCCGACTAAAGTCGGCGTACCCAGAGAGCCTGCATCAACGCATCGGCGTCCTCGTAGCGATTTGTTCGGCCGGCCTCAAGATCTGCCAAAGACTCACGTAGGCGTTCTCTCGTCGCGTCACAGTGGGCCTCCAGCAGCTCAGCATAGGCCGCTTCACTGAGCACAACATCGCTCGGGCGGTTGTTCTTGATGATATGGACCGGGCCCTCGCGGAGTGCCTCGTCAACGGCGGAGATCCCACGGCGCTTGATGTCTTAAGCTGGAATGCTGTTCACGTTTGCTCCCGTACTTATTTCGATACTTGATTGAGCATAGGATTAGGTGCCAGTCAATCCTGCAAGTCACGAATCCGGGCGATGGCCTGTCGTACGGCTTCGGCGGCTTGGTCGATCTGGGCCTCGGTGTGGTCGCGACCGAAGCTGATGCGCACCGCGCCGTACAGCGCGCCATCCTCGATCCCCATCGCGCGCAGGACGTGAGAGGGCTCGATGGCGCCGGAGGAGCAGGCGGATCCGGAGCCGATGGCGATCTCGGCAGCGAGCTGATTGATGAGTGCGTCGCTCGGGACGCCCTCGAAGGAGAGATTGAGGATGTAGGGCGATGTCCGGGCCGGGTCGCCGTTGATGTGAGCGCGGAGATCCTCGCCGATGCATTGCAGGAAACGCTGCTTGAGTCCGGCCACGCGCAGCAGATCCTGCTCGCGATGCGCCGCGGCGCGGGTGATCGCGCTGCTCAGGCCGACGATCTGATGGGTCGCGAGTGTCCCGGGACGCAGTCCGTACTCTTGGCTTCCGCCTTCCATCAGGGGGCGAAGCCGGATATGCCGACGGTCGCGCACGACGAGACAGCCGACACCCTTCGGGCCATAGAACTTATGCGCGGAGAGCGACAGGAGGTCGATCGGCGTCTGCGCGAGGTCGATCGCGAATTTGCCCGCGCCTTGCGCCGCATCGACATGCAAGAGAACGCCGGCCTCCGCGACCGCGGCGGCGACCTCGGCGATCGGCTGCATGACGCCGGTCTCGTTGTTGGTGTGCATCAGCGAGACCATCAGGGTGTCGGGACGCAGGGCCGCGAGGATGGACTCGGGTGTCACCCAGCCGCCGCGGTTCGGCTTCAGGTAGGTGGTCTCCACGCCGTCGGACTCCAGTCCCCGACAACAGGCAAGCACGGCCTTGTGCTCGATCGCGGAGGTGACCAGGTGTCGCCCCTGTGCGCGATAGGCCAAGGCGATACCGCGCAGGCCGAGGTTGTTCGCCTCGGTCGCTCCGGCCGTGAAGATGACCTCGTCGGTGTCGCACCCGAGCTCCGCGGCGACCGCCGCGCGCGCGGCCTCGACATGGTGCGCTGCGTCTCGGCCTTGCGGGTGAGTTGTCGAGGAGGGATTGCCGGGGACGTTGCGCAGGACATCAATCATGTCATCGATGACGTCGGGATCGACCGCAGTGGTTGCGGCTGTATCGAAGTAGAGCGGCTGCATGGTGTTTGGCTGATGGCGTGTTGGGTGTCGACATCGACAGGTCGCCGTTCGGGGCAGCCAAGTAAGCCTTAGGTGTGGTCGATACGCAAGGCGCCGGGTGTCCGTTGATCTACCCACGGCAAGTCAACGGACACCCGGCGCCTTGTGAACGACTCCCGCGGCGCGGGGGATGAGACTGCGTCCTGCGTTTGCGCGAGGAGGATGGGTTTCGCTGTGCTCTACCCATCCTACCTCGCTACTTAGGCGAATTCCGGAAACCCTTATACCAAGGCCGTAGGTTGTGCCGAGCCGTGCGAGGCACAACCAAACGTCGGCGCAAGTTGTGCTTCCTATCGTCAGCACAACCTACGGGTATGGAATTTTGCGGAAATCACCTTAGTGGCTTGCTGCGCCCTCCGCGCCGATGCCGGTTTCGCAACGGATCCGCTGGGCGGCATAGGCCGCCCGATCGATCTTGGCGCGCTCGGAGTTGTCGAGGATCGAGAAGATCCAGATGCAGAAGAAGGCGATCGGGATCGAGATGATCGCCGGATTGTCGAGCGGGATCAGACCGACCGGAACCGCAACACCGTCGGCGTTGACCGCCGTGAAGCCGAGCACGTCGCCCCACACTGCCTTGGAGACGATGGTGAGACCGACCGCACTGATGAGTCCGGCGAAACCGCCGATCAGCGCACCGCGCGTCGTCATCTTGCCCCAGAAGATCGAGGCCACCAGCACCGGGAAGTTGGCGCTCGCCGCGATCGCGAAGGCTAATCCGACCATAAAGGCGACGTTCTGGGATTCGAATGCGATGCCCAGACCGATCGCGAGCACGCCAAGGGCCAGCGTCGCGATGCGCGAGACCTGGATTTCGGTCGTCTCGTTGCTGCGACCGCGCGCGATCACGTTGGCGTAGAGATCATGCGAGATCGCCGATGCACCGGCGAGGGTCAGACCCGCGACCACGGCAAGGATGGTTGCGAAGGCGACCGCCGAGATGAAGCCGAGGAAGAGGTTTCCGCCGACCGCTTCGGCCAGATTGATGGCGACCATATTGGTGCCGCCCAGCAGGCCGCTAATCAACTGATCCTTGATCACGGAACCATCTGCCGCAAGCGCCTCGGGCTTGAAGAACTGCGGATTCTGCGACAGCAGCACGATCGCGGCGAAGCCGATGATGAAGGTCAGGATGTAGAAGTAGCCGATGAAGCCCGTGGCGTAGAAGACCGATTTGCGCGCCTCTTTGGCATTCGGAACGGTGAAAAACCGCATCAGGATATGCGGCAGGCCGGCGGTACCGAACATGAGGGCCAAACCCAGCGAGATGGCGTTGATCGGATCCTTGACCAGGGAGCCTGGACCCATGATGGCGTCGCCCTTAGGGCTGATTTCCACCGCCTGTCTGAACATCTCCTCGGGGGAGAAGTTGAAGGTGGCGAGCGCGGCCACGGCCATGAAGGTCGCACCCGAGAGCAGCAGGACGGCCTTGATGATCTGGACCCAGGTCGTGGCGGTCATACCGCCGAAGATGACGTAGGTCATCATGAGGAGTCCAACCGAAACCACCGCGATCCAGTAATCCAATCCGAACAGCAACTGAATCAGCTTGCCCGCACCGACCATCTGAGCGATCAGGTAGAAGGCGACGACCACCAGCGACGAGATGGCCGCCATGGTGCGGATCTGGGTCTGACCGAAGCGGTACGAGGTGACGTCGGCGAAGGTGAACTTGCCGAGGTTGCGAATCTGCTCGGCCATGAGGAACATGATCACCGGCCAGCCGACCAGGAAGCCGATGGAGTAGATCAGTCCGTCATAACCGGATGCGAAGACCAGACCGGAGATACCCAGGAAGGACGCTGCCGACATGAAGTCGCCCGCGATGGCCAGGCCGTTCTGCATGCCGGTAATGCCGCCACCTGCGGTATAGAAATCACTTGCCGAACGCGTTCGCTTGGACGCCCAGTAGGTGATGCCCAGGGTGGCGCCGACGAAGATCATGAACATCACGATGGCAGTGATGTTCACGCTGCTCTGAGCGACTGTGCCAGTCAACGCAGGCGCCGCGGCGATTCCGAACGGGACCAGGAGGGCGGCAAGAACGCCCCACATTCCGAGACGTGTCATTCGAAATCCTCCTGGATCTCTTTGGTCAGACGATCGAATTGCCCGTTCGCACGGGCGACGTAGATGCCGGTCAGGATGAAGGCACTCAAGATGATCAGGATGCCGACCGGCATGCCGACGGTCATGGTCCAGCCTTCGGCCACCGGAGTGGCCAGCCATGCCGGTTGGAAGGCGATGACGAGGATGAACCCGTAATAGATGATCAGAATGGCGGCGGTCAGGGTCCAAGCGAAGCGCTTACGCGCGCCGATCAGCTCCCGATAACGCGGATGTGCCGTGATGGCATCGACCGTGTGTTGCTTCATAAGGGTACCTTTGGAGGCGGTTGTTTTCGATCGTCCGACGCGCGCCATATCAGACACCATCGATCGGCATCAGAAAAAGCGTCACATGGAATCAGGACCTACGGCACCCGGGAGGTCTCGGCGGACGGGGCGCAGTGTCCCCGATGGGATGACTTGATCAGACGATCGCAGGGGACGGGGAGCGCGCGATTGTGTTGGTCGGACGGGACTGCGTCAATAATCCATGCATTCTTTTTATCTATCCGAAGAATTGTTGAATCCGATGGCGCAACGGGGGATCGTTTTGTAACGTGTCAGCAACGACGCTGACACCGAACCCAATCGTTGGCGTTGTCGTTGTCGATTACGATTGCGACAACGAAAACGTCTGGCAGGGGTATGGTCTCGTCGAGTTGTTTAACCGGGGGATCGGGTGGCCCGCGACGGACACCCGAACGGGGCGATCCGCCGCAGGTCGGGGCGGGGTCGGACGGCGTCGCGCCGCCGACCCCGCAACGTCACATGAAGGGGTAATCCGCGATACCCGGATTACCGGTGACGTTCTTGAGCTTCGGCGTGTTCAGCTTCTCGATCTTCACGGTCTTGATGTCGCGCAGATAGGTCGCGACCGTGTCCCAGATCGGCTCGCCCGGCGATTGACTGCCGACCGTTGCCCAGCCGGCGACCACGTAGGTCTTGTCCGCCTCGATCTTGGTGCCGTCGTCGAGCGCCATGTCCAGGATGCGCTCGCCCATCGAGGCGCTCGGGTCGCAGACATAATCCATCCCGCCGAGGCGGACCATGTCCCCACCCTGCTGCACGTAGGGGTCCGGATTGAAGAGATTGTCGCAAACGTCCTCGAGGATCAGCTTGATCTCCGCGCCGGTCATCTCGCGCCGGTAGGTCTCCGGGTAGGTGATGCAGGTCTGATCCATGACGTTGTCCATCGTGATCTTCTGACCCGGCAGCACCGTCGTTCCCCATCGGAAGCCGGGCGACAGACTGATCTGGGCATCGTTGACCTTGCGCAGCGCGTCGCAGATGACCTGATCGAAGGTGCCGTTGAAGTTGCCGCGACGAAACAGGGTCTCCTCCGCGGTCGCCAGTTCTTCTTCGAGCTGGGCCTTGTAGGGCGCACGCACGCCGGTGATGTACTCGACCATCTCGGCATTCGGGGCCAGCAGGTTGGAGAAGACCGGCAGCAGGCGATAGCGGAAATCCACCAGCTTGCCGTCCTTCACCTCCATGTCCATCACGCCGAGGAACTTGCCGTTGGAGCCTGCGTTGGTGACGAGTGTCTTGCCGGACGCGTTCTCGACGACGGTCGGCGCCGGCATGCCGTCATGCGTGTGACCGCCGAAGATGACGTCGATGCCCGTCACGCGCGAGGCCATCTTCAGATCGACGTCCATGCCGTTGTGCGAGAGCACGACCACCAGGTCCGGCTTCTCATCCTCCCGCACTCGATCGACGACCTCCTGCATCGAGCCGTCGTCGATGCCGAAGGTCCAGTCCGGCATGAAACGCTGCGGGTTGGCGATCGGCGTGTAGGGGAATGCCTGCCCGACCACGGCGACCTTCACCCCGCCGACCTCTTTGATGGTGTAGGGCTTGAATGCGCGCCCGAGGTCTTCGTCGAAGCCGGGGAAATCCGCGAAGCGGTAGTCGAAGAGTGCCTCCTCGCGCACCTTGACGTTCTGGGCCACGAAGTCGCCATTGAACTCGCCGACGTTCTTGATGACCTCCTCGTCAAGATAGGTGAACTCCCAGTGACCGGTCATGACGTCGACGCCGAGCAGGTTGCAGGCGCCGACCATATCCATGCCGCGGGTCCAGTAGGCCGTCCCCGAGCCCTGCCAGGTGTCGCCGCCGTCCAGCAGCAGGCTGTTGCCGTCGCCGCGCTCGGTGCGAATCCGGTCAACCAAGGTCTTGAGGTGAGCAAAACCACCGACGGTGCCGTACTTCTCTGCACCGGCATCGAAGTCGAGGAAGGTGAAGGCATGCGCCTCGATGCCGCCCGGATCCACTCCGAAGTGCTTGAGAAACGCCTCGCCCACCACGTGCGGCGCCTGCCCGAAGGCCGGTCCGATACCGAGGTTGACGTTCGGTTCGCGGAAGTAGACCGGGTTCAACTGGGCGTGTGTGTCGGTGATATGCAGGAGTGTGACGTTGCCGAACTTCGGAACCTCGTAGAGGTCGGCCGGCATCCGCTTTGCGGCGAAGACCGACGAGGGAAACATCCCGGCGGCGCCGGCGATTCCCATGAGTCGCACGAATTCACGTCTTGAAAGTGACATTGGCTTTTGAGTCCTCCGTTTGGCTGCAAGTGCGCCCCCTGCCACTGGGGCCGACGGCGTGGTAAATCCCGACTAGTATGCCCGGTCATGGGTCTCGAATGCCATCGCCGAGCCCACTGTGGGTCAGATCCTCGTCTCTGGATATCCTCGTTTTACACCACACTTCGAGCGTCGGACAATTTCAATTCGACGTGTTAGGATCCGTCCGACAGAACATCGCGGCGTCACCGAGCGACCGCGGGAAGACCGCGCGACGACGCGGAGATCAGACAAGAAAACAGGGCACGGAGCAACTCCGAGCCATGTCGTTACAGCAGAGACCTTAGGAGGCTTTACCCATGCTGTCCCTACGCCCGATCCGAGCGACCGTGATCGCTCTTGGTCTTGGATTATCCACACTCGCCGTCGTTGCTGCGGCGGCCGACATGCCTCAACTCGACCTCAACGGGGACGCCGCGGCAGGAAAGGTCATTGCCGAAGACCGCGGCAAAGGCAACTGTCTCGCCTGTCATATGATCGTCGGCGCCGAAAGCCCCGGAGCCATCGGTCCGGCCCTGATCGCCATGCAGACCCGCTATCCGAGCAAGGAAGCCCTCGCACGCCAGATCTGGGACGCGACCGTCAAGGCGCCCGAGGCCGCAATGCCGCCGTTCGGCAAGCACGAGATCTTGAGCAACAAGGAATTCGTGGACGTCGTCGAATATATCTGGTCACTCTGAGAGTGACCTTAGGAGGCAAACATACAATGTCTAAGTTATTGCTGTCGCTCACCGCTGTCGGTCTCGCCTGCTCGCTCTCCATTCCGGCGCTCGCCTCGACACCCGAGGAAGACAAGGCGACCTTCCAAGCCTACTTCACCGAGCGCTTCCCGACCGTACCCGTTCAGGATTTCGCCAACGGCGTCTATGCGGTGGATCCCGTCGGACGCGAAAACTGGGAGGCGATCGAGGAGTTCCCGCCCTACGAGAATGCACTCACTGCCGGCGAGGAGATGTGGAACACGCCGTTCGCCAACGGCAAGACCTACGCGGACTGTTTCCCGGATGGCCCGGCGATCGTCGGCAAATACCCCTTCTGGGATAAAGACCGCGGAATGGTCATCACCTTGCCGCTCGCCATCAACGAGTGTCTCGAGGCCAACGGCGAGAAGCCTCTTAACTACGCCAAGGGTCCGATGGCGGACATCACGGCCTACATGGCGTACGAATCCCGCGGCCAGGTGACGAACGTGGAGATTCCCGCTGACGACCCCCGCGCGGTCGCGGCCTTCGAGGCGGGTAAGGAGTTCTACTTCGCACGTCGCGGGCAGTTCAACTTCTCATGCAGTCATTGTCACTTCGGCAACTCCGGCACGACCCTTCGCACCGAGATGCTCAGCCCGGCCTTCGGCCACACGACCCACTGGCCGGTCTATCGCTCCAAGTGGGGTGAAATGGGTACGCTGCATCGTCGCTATAAAGGCTGCAACGAGCAGGTGCGCGCGGCACCCTTCCCGCTTCAGGGCGAGGAGTATCGCAACCTTGAGTTCTTCATGACCTACGTGAACAACGGCTTGGAGCTCAATGGGCCCGGTGCGCGCAAGTAACGCACACCAATAACACCGACCACCTAAGGCACGAGGGTGCGCCGCTGCGGCGCACCCTTTGGAGAGCGCACGAGAGGAGTCCCAAATAAAATGTCGATTCGCAGTGTAGTCAGAACGATCTTCATCGGCGGCCTGTTGGTCGCCCTGCCCGTCACCAGCGCATGGGCGACCCACAGGTCCGAAGCCGAGCAGGCTATCGAGGAAGCGAAGGTTGCGCATGCGGCCGCCGAGACAGCGGGCGTCGCCTCCGAGGAAACCGCATCGCTGATCAAAGAGGCCGAGGCGATCATGCCGGAGCGCCAGTTCACAAAGGCGCGTGAGTTGGCGATCAAGGCGACGAAGCAGGATACCTTCGCCGTCGAGCAAGCCCAAGGCGCCACCGTCGACACCGACGCGGCGAAACAGGCCGAAGAGGCGATCGCCGCAGCGGAGGCGGCACGCAAGAAGGCGAGCTCGGTTCGGGGCGAGTGGCGCGATACCGGGAAGATCATCAAGGAGGCGCAGGACCTTGCCAAGTCAGGCGATTTCGCCGCTGCAGTCGCTCTGGCCGACAAGGCAAGGCGTCAAGGCGAAATGGGCTACGAGCAAGCCATCCGTGAGCAAGGGGCGACCTTCCCCACCTACGTGAAGAAAACGCCGTAAGGGGATAACCGGGTCGCATCAAACCCGTAACGGCCGACCCTCTTCAAACCGGATTAAGGAGAACCACGATGCTGAAACAGACCACCACGGCAACGCTTTTGATCGTCCTTGCGAGCACCTTGCCAGGCACTCTGCTCGCTGCCGACAACCGTATCTCGGCGAACATCGAGTCCATGGATGTCATCCACAACGGCCAAACCGTGACCATCCAACGCGGTCACGACCGTGACGCGACCCTTCCCGCAATGTTCCAAAAGACCGATCGCGGGTGCCCTCCATTCTGCGTGCAACCGATCGTCGCACACCCCGGCGTCGGCACCATCGGCGAGCTCGAAGTCCTTGACTACCTGAACCGCAAGTCCAAGGGCGACAACAGCATCCTCATCGTCGACTCGCGTACGCCCGACTGGGTCATGCGCGGGACCGTCCCCGGCTCGATGAACATCCCCTGGAACATGATCAGCTCGGATGCCGCCGGAACCTTCGAAACACCCGAGCAGGCCGAGGCACTGCAACAGATCCTGGCCGACGAGTTCAATGGCAGCTTCGACGCGGAAAAGGGAACCTGGGACTTTACAAACGCCAAGACCCTCATTCTCTTCTGCAATGGGATCTGGTGCGGGCAGTCCACCGACAACATCAAAACCCTCGTCGATCTCGGCTATCCGGTTCATAAGCTCAAGTGGTATCGTGGCGGCATGCAGGACTGGGTCAGCGTCGGCCTGACCACCGTCAAGCCCTGACCGGCATTGTCTTAGGTCCTCGGGGAGCCGAACGGCAGCATCACGCAAAAAAGGCGCCTTCGGGCGCCTTTCGTTGTTTAATCCAAAGTTAACCATCTCCTCGGATCCGCAGTAGAATAACGGCGCGCGCGGGTGGCGGAACTGGTAGACGCACTGGATTTAGGTTCCAGCGGAGCAATCCGTGGGGGTTCGAGTCCCCCCTCGCGCACCAATAATATCAATGGCTTGGATCATCCGATCCGCGCCATTTCGGTGGCCTCGTCCGCAGCGTGACTAAAAGGTGACATATTCGCAGAGCGGGACGCTGCGTCGCTTGCCCGATTTGGTATGGCGTCCTTCGAGGTGGATCAGCTTTTGCTGCTTCAACACCCCGCTCGCGCGGATCCTCAACCAGCAGATCCGCCCGCAGCTCGGGCGCGACTGGGGCGAGGCCGAATCACCGGAGTGCTCCGGGATCGACATCCGGGACTTTGCCCGGGTCGACTGGACCCGGGTGAATCTCGACGAGTGGCTGGCGATCCTCTACGAGACCGGACACTTCCCGACCCTGGAGACCCTTACCGTCGAGGACCTCACCGGCGCGGGCAGCGCGCTGACCGTCCGCAGCGAGGGCCGAGCGGATGCGGCGACGCGCACCACGCAACGCAGCGACGGACTCGACAGCGAGGAGGTCCGCAAGGAGGCCGAGTCCGAGCTGTGGCGGGAGACGCTTCCGGCTCTGCCGGCCGAGTAGGCGGGACTCTTGACATGTATTGCAGAGCGCTATACGTTTTCCGGCATCATGATCGATCCGAGGATGCCGATGAACAGCCCGTCGACCAGTCTCATGGTCCGTCTCGACGCCGTCAGCAAGGACAGCGTTGCGCAGGCGGCGAAGCTGCGCCACGTCAGCATCAGCGATTACGTGCGGACGGTCGTCGTCGCTCAGGCGCAACGCGAGCTGAGTGCCGCCCAGCAGCGCGTCATCGCCCTGACCGCCGACGAGCAGCTCGCCTTTTGGCAGGCGCTCGACGAGCCGGCTCGGCTCAGCGACGCACAGCAGGCGCTCGGTGCCTTGATGCGGGGCGAATGAACGCCGTCCGTTTCCCGGACGGCTACCGTCTCGAACCCCTTCGAAAGAGCCACCCGCGGTCGGTCTTCCGCTGCGGTCAAGCACAGGTCGACGACTGGCTCGCCACCAAAGCGCTGCAGAATCAGGACAAGCGTCTGTCTGCAACGAAGGCGCTGATCGCAGCACCGGACAACATTGCGGGGTTCTATACGCTCGCGACCGCTCAGGTTGACTTCTCCGACCTGCCGCCGGAGCTCATCCGACACCTGCACCGCCGGGATCTTCCGGTGGCGGTGTTGGCCTGGCTCGGCGTGGACGCGCGTCACCAAGGTTTGGGTCTCGGGAACCGCCTGCTCGCGCAGGCGCTCGTGGATTGTCACCTGGCGAGCCGAATCTTCCCGGTCGTGGCAGTCATCCTCGACTGCATCGACGCGCCGGCCAAGGCGTTCTATCGGCGCTGGGACTTCCGCGCGCTGCCGGGGTACCGGCAACGCCTCTACCTGAGTTGGAAGCAGCTCGACGCCATGATGCAGGACCAGTGAAAGGATTCCGGCAGCCGGGTCGATGAAGACGTCGATCCGACGAGAGCGAGCCGGTCGCATGCGCAGGTCGTTCAACGCCCGTCCGGCGTGGCCGCGCATTCTCCTCCTGGCCCTTCTGCTGCAGGCTTCGAACGCGCTCGCCGCGGACTGGACGCCTGCAGGGGAATCACAGCGGCAGGACATCAGCGCCGACCTCGCCTACGCCAAGCGCGCCGCGGTGCGCCCGTCGGACGGCAAACAGGTCACTGCACACCTCGCCTTCTTCACCTCGCGGGCGTTCCGCTTGGAGGTCATCGATCTTGGAGCTGGTCCCGAACCGGCTCACCAGACGCTGGAGGCGGCCTTCCGCGCCGAGGGCTGTATTGCCGGGGTCAACGGCGGCTTCTTCCACCCGGATTGGCAACCGGCCGGGCTCGTGATGTCCAAAGGAGAGCGGATCAACCGCTTCGAGACGGCGAAACTCCTGAGCGGCGTGATCTACAGCGACGAGCACGGCATCCACCTCGTCCGGCGTGGCCGGTTCCAAGATCACCCGGGCATCACCGCCTTGTTGCAGACCGGACCCTATCTCGTGGAAAGCGGACGCCCGGTGCGTGGCCTGTCCGCCTCCGATCCGCGGCGCCGCACCTTCGTCGCCACGGATTGGCGCGGACACTGGGTCATCGGTGCGACCATGAGCACTCTCACCCTCGCCGAGCTCGCGGAAAGCCTCGCCTCCCCGAATGCCCTGACGCCTTGGCGGGTCGATCGCGCCATCAACCTCGACGGCGGATCCTCGACGGGATTCTTCTTCGACCGCAACGCCGACCACGCTCCTGTGACCCTGCAACCCAGGAAACGTGTGAGGAACCTGCTGGGAATCTGCGCGCGTTGAACCGTGCCGAGCGAGCCGGACCGCACCGCTTGGCCTCCTGTGCGGATGCGGGTTCCGGAAGTTTGAAGATGATCGAACAGCCGACCCGGAGCGCGCGCCCCGCTTCACGAAAAGCGAGTCATTCGTCCTGCCGACCCGTCTCCCCGGCCAGGCGTAAGACCTCGACGACCAGCGCATCCGAGAGCCGATAGCCGTGTCGCGAAAGGGCTGCCAACACCGAACCGACAGACTCCAGCAGGCTTAGCCCAAGTTTAACACGGTCGGGGCCAATTTCATGCCCGCATGCGATCTATGCTATTGATTCATCAGTACACGACAGCCTCGCCGTGATAAAGTCGTGCCATATTATTTCCACCTGGCCCTAGGCGCCCGGCAGCGCAGGGGCTAGCGTACGGGCATGTACATCCGTCGCACGCACACCCGCAACAGCGCCACCGGCGAGCGCTACCACACCCACCGGCTGGTGCGCTCCACGCGGGTCGGCAGCAAGGTCCGCAAGATCACCCTCTTGAACCTGGGCCGCCATTTCGCGGTGCCCCCGGCAGTGGCCGACACTGTGCGTTAGCCTGGAGGAGGATGCACGCCGGTGAAGCGTCCGGGACATCCGCGGCCCGCGCTCACCGCATTCCATCACCGGAAAACGACATCACCGGTGGAATATTCCCCGCAAAAATGGCCGGTGGATTGCGGATCAGGATGGGAAACAACACCATGTTCACCCAGCACGCCAAGTGGCTCAAGGTGTGCGATCACCTTCCCAGGCGCCGCCCCATCGCCTCGCTTAGGTGATTTCCGCAAACTTCCATACCCGTAGGTTGTGCTGACGATAGGAAGCACAACTTGCGCCGACGGTTGGTTGTGCCTCGCGCGGCTCGGCACAACCTACGCCGTTGGTATGAGGGTTTCCGGTATTCGCCTTAATGATCTGCTGTCCTCCCCTGCTTGGCGTCAGGATCACAAGGGCTTCAGCCATCTGGATCCCGGCTTCATCGACCACGTCATCAACACAAAGGCGGAGGTCATCCGGGTCTATCTGCCCCCCGATGCCAACACCCTGCTCTCGGTGACCGATCAGTGCCTGCGCCATCGCCATGATGTCTTGGCGTCGACCAAGCAAAGACCGACCGGCGGGTCATCTCCAACCCCGTAAGGCCAACAAAAGGTGCGCTTGATGTACTACAGCAACGGCAACGATGAAGCCTTCGCCCGTCCGCGCAAACCCAAGGGTACGGAGAACAGAACGGCCTGGCTTGTCGGCTCGGGCCTGGCTGCACTGGCGGGCGCGGCCTTCCTGATCCGCGACGGCCAGATGCCGGGCAACCGGATCACCATCCTGGAGCAGCATCAGTTGCCCGGTTGCGCGCTGGACGGCATCAAGGAGCCGAACAAGGGCTTCGTGATCCGCGGCGGGCGCGAGATGGAAGAGCACTTCGAATGCCTGTGGGACCTATACCGCTCGATCCCGTCGCTGGAGATCGAGGGTGCCAGCGTGCTCGACGAGTTCTATTGGCTCGACAAGGACGATCCGAACTCCTCTTTGCAGCGCGCCACGGTGAATCGCGGCGAGGACGCGCACACCGACGGCCTGTTCACGCTCAGCGAGCAGGCGCAGAAGGAGATCGTCAAGCTCTTCCTGGCCACCGGCTGGGACGGCGTCGAAGGCGGCGTCGATCTTGGTCCCGACGACCTGGTGTTCATGACCATCGGCTCGCTCACCGAGAACTCCGACAACGGCGACCACCACACACCGGCCAATCTGAATGTCGGGCCTGCACCGGCATGGGATCTTTGGCGGCGCATCGCCGCTAAGGATCCGGCGTTCGGGCACCCGGACGTGTTCGGCTCGCACATCCCCGAGACCAAATGGGAGTCGGCCACCGTCACGACGCTCGATGAGCGCATCCCGAAGTACATCCAGAAGATCGCCAAGCGCGATCCGTTCAGCGGTAAGGTGGTGACTGGCGGCATCGTGACCGCGAAGGACTCATCCTGGCTGCTCAGTTGGACGGTGAACCGGCAGCCGCACTTCAAGCAGCAGCCCAAGGGCCAGATCGTGGTTTGGGTCTACGCGCTGTTCGTCGAGCAACCCGGCGACTACGTAAAGAAACCGATGCAGGACTGCAGCGGCGAAGAGATCACCCGGGAATGGCTCTACCACCTGGGCGTGCCGGTCGAGGACATCCCCGAACTGGCCGCAACGGGTGCGATAACCGTCCCGGTGATGATGCCGTACGTGACCGCCTTCTTCATGCCACGCCAGGCCGGTGATCGCCCGGATGTGGTGCCCGAGGGCGCTGTCAACTTCGCCTTCATTGGGCAGTTCGCGGAATCCAAGGAGCGCGACTGCATCTTCACCACCGAGTACTCCGTCCGAGCGCCGATGGAGGCTGTCTAAACCCTGCTCGACGTCGAGCGCGGCGTGCCGGAGGTCTTCAACTCCACCTACGACATTCGCATGCTCCTGTCCGCGATCGGCCGCCTGCGCGACGGCAAGGACATGGAAAAGAGAGAGGATTCTTCTGTCAACGCCTATCTGAATGGTCTTGGCTTGGGTGCCATTGCTGCTGCGATGTACCTGATCCGGAAGGCGGACTTCAATCCATCCAAGATCCATATCTTTGAGCAACATGGCGAGAAGGATCGTGTTGAAGGAAGCTGTGATGCCTCGAAGGTGATCGTGAACGACCAACCGGCATACTTCATGCGGGGCAGCCGCATGTTTGAAGACAAGGTATACCCATGCACCAAAGAACTGTGGTCCATGATTCCCTACAATGATCATGAATCCTGTCTACAAGACCATGAGAAGAACCATGAAGAATGCAGACTTCACACAGTCGTTCGCCTTCTGCATGGGAATGGCAAGAAGGACACCGGATATCGACTCAATGCCGTTAAGTTAGCGTTTTTTCAATTATAAATCGCTGAAAATGTTAGAATCATTCTGTATTCACAACCCGATGCGAGGGCACCCAAATGGTACTCAAACCCAAGGCGACTGAGTTCACTCCCACTGAAATCGCACACATAACGGGAATTTTCTTCTATCTATAGGGCTATAAG
>NZ_JBBWVD010000085.1:0-5869 GCF_041903745.1 Thiocapsa sp. C2-2m
GGCTCTGGGGTTGCCGCTCGCGGACTACTCACCCGGACGCATGACCTACGATCTGCGCCGACTGCGGCTGCATGGCCTCATCGAACGGATCCCGCAGAGCCATCGCTACCGGGTCACCGATGCGGGTCTGCGGGTGGCCCTGTTCTTCACCAAGCTCCACAGCCGCATCCTGCGACCGGGCTTGTCCCAGTTGTTCGAAGGAACCCTAGAACTACGATCACTGTTATTCTCGGGAACGCGGATTCGTGGTTTACTAGCAGCCTGTTGGGCTTTCGGCGCTACACCCCTGAAGTGGTTACGAAGTGATCAATTTCGGTGATGATACGCGAATCTTCGAGGCTCCGCGCAGATCGAACGCCTCAGAATTCGCCTAGGAACGCGCCAATACGCTAAGTCCGGCAGGCTGCTAGCAACACGAAGAGAGACGGTGGCGATCGCTTTACGCGCTTCCGGAGCGGCGGCCATGTTCGGCTCAAGAAGCGGTCAGCCGCACCCTTTCGAAGCTCGCGGTTGGCGAGCCGCGACAGAGCTTTCGACCTCGGGGCGGATTTGGGAACAATGACCACCCACGGCAGTCCACTTGGGGAAGGTCGGTTTTTAGCGCATCTGTTAATAGGCAGGGGCGTCAAGGACCACCGCAGGAACGAACAGAGGAGGGCGACGCCGATGGCGTACTCGAAGTTCAGTATTATTATCTCGGCGGTGTTTCAGTGGCTTGTTGCCGTCGTGTATCAGGCGCAGCTGGTTTCTCAGGTCAATAAGCGCATCCGCCAGCCCGTTGAAGGGCGGTCTGTTGGAGCCACGGTGTCAGACAAGTCAAGTTGTTATCTCGTCCCAAGTGACCTCGTGGGCGACTCCGAGCGGCTGACCATCGTCGAGTTGGGGCGCGACCTCAATAGAAGCCACAAGGTCCGCATCAGGGCGACGCGCACGGGCGACTGGTCCACCCGGTGGCGCGGGTACAACTTCGCTTTATGAGCACCGTGCGCATGATCTTTTTTTTAGGTGCGGGTCCCGCCGCTGCTGAGAGGGTGGATACCGCCCACCTGTTTGGTGAAGTCCTCGGCAGGAAAGGGCTATCCATCGATTGGTATCTGCGTTCGGCGCAGCATGGTGGACCGGTGATGCGACGCCAGTTCCACGGCCAGCCCGCACGCGTGTGCGGGCGCGTGGGGCTGGCCGGGGCGGCCGGCCAGGCTGCTTCCAAACTCAACGAGGCGCTGGCCGTGCTGCACTTCTTCTGGCGGGCGCTGCGTGGGCGTTATGACATCATCCAGGTGCGCGACGATTTCGTGGCGTCGCCCCTGGCCTTGATCGCCGCGCGCCTCGCGGGGTCGCGTTTTGTCTTCTGGCTGTCTTATCCCTTTCCCGAGGCCCGCATGCTGGACGCGCGGGAAGGAATCAGCCGCTTTCGGTGGTATTCCATGCTGGCAGGCTGGTTGAGCAGCCAGGTGCTCTATCGTGTTGTACTGCCTTACGCCGATCATGTATTTGTGCAGAGCGATCAGATGAAGCGCGACGTGCTCCGCCCCGGCATTGCCGCGGAGCGCATCACGTCAGTGCCCATGGGGTTGCCGGATTGCGACCTACCGGACGACTTCCCTCAGGTGGAGGAACCGATCGTACTGTACCTTGGCACGCTGGCCCGTGTACGCAGGCTGGAGATGATTTTTCAGGCTTTTGCGCATGTCTTGCAGCAAGTACCGGACGCTCGGCTGGTCGTGGTGGGCGAAGGCGACATGCCCGAGGACCGTGCCGCCCTGGAAGCCGAGACGCGGCGGCTGGGCCTGGAACAAGCAGTCGAATTCGTGGGCAAGGTTCCTCGCGAAGCCGCCCTGGAGTGGGTTGGGCAGGCCGCCGTCTGCCTTTCACCGTTCTACCCAACCTTCGTGCTGCGCTCCACTTCGCCCACGAAACTCATCGAATACATGGCCATGGGCAAGGCGGTCGTTGCTAATGACCACCCCGAACAGGCGCAGGTTGTTGCGGAAAGCGGCGCGGGAATCTGCACGCCGTGGGATCCGGAAGCATTTGCGGCGGCGATCTTGATCTTGCTGAAGGAGCCAGAACGGCGGTATTGCGCCGGACTAGCCGGCCGAGCGTGGGTCATGGCGAATCGGCGTTACAGCCAGATCGCAACACCTCTGATGGAACGGTATCGCAATCTTGTATCTGGTAAGGAATATTGAGGTTCCCTGGTCCACAGGTAAGGTGATGTCGGCACTCCAGACCTGATTCGGGCCGCTCGGGGTGAAGTCGCGCGCGCAGGTTCTCGGCTACCGGCAGGCTGTGCTTGGAGTCCGTCGTTGCCAGGCCCGGTAGCCGCCGATACTCACCCCGAGGACATCACACAGCTCGTTCAGGGTTAAGCCATCGCGGTGCGCAGCGATCCAGGCGAACTTCACAGCGCATCCCACGCGAAGTACGCCGTCGCTTTTTTTTAAGATGTCGACCTCGCGCTTGAGTCGCGCGTTCTCCGCGCGCAGACGCCACAGCTCCATCGCCTGCGGGGTGACTTTCGCTGCGCCCGCAGGGTTGAGCGTGCCGACATCGAACGCCTTCACACCAGTTGCGCAGGGTCTGCTTGACCAGACCCATCTCCTTGGCTACCGCGCCCACGCTCTTGCCGTCCTTTACCCGCTTCACCGCCTGTTCCTTGAACTCGGCGGTGTGTTCTTGCTTCGGAATCTTCTGCACCATCGTCTTCAGTTTGACAGACAGTTTACGCCACCCTTGGAAGACTAAATTCCGAGGGAACCTCGCTGTCTCGCCGCTTCATCCTTGCCCCGAACGGCGACGCAGCGTGGGCACCGACGGCTGCGCGTGCTTGTGCCAACAACGAAACTTGATCGTCCCGCCCGACCGAGCCGATCCGCGGCCTGATTCGGCCCGGCTTTAGCCCGCGATACCCCTGCACCTACTCGTCCTGGCAGATCGCCGCAGACGAGGACTCCGCCCCCTTGGGAAAGCGCCGACATCGGCGCTTGATGCTTGTTGCGTAAGGGCCAGTCCTTCCGCTCCGTTCCTGACCTCGCTGATCCATAGCTCTGCGGCGCGGGGTTCTCGTGTCATTTCGATCTGCGTGGCCGAAGTCTTATTCGACCGAATCCTTTCGGCGTGGATCTGCGCCTGATGGCTCTGCTTGGAGGTGACGAATAGGGCCGCGATTAGGCGCGGTCCGTCACAGTTCTCAGGTTGGTTGGTGATGTGCCGGTTGCTTCTGGGAAGCGGCTCACAGATCGGTTTCGGCAACTGAAGGAAAGTCTCCGCAGGTGGTAACGGCGTGGCGGCAACGCGCTGTTGCCGGTGGTGGTTCGGCAAGGGACGCACCGAAGAGAGCGCCGCGGACGGCGGGGAGCATAGGTCGCGAATGCGGCCCCGAAGCCCCTCGATCGATCTGCCGAGCGACGACTACCGGAAGTAGGACGCCCTCACAGCACTGGAGACAAACAATGAAACCTTCACGCCAGATCGGCCCGATCGTCATATCCGCACTGAGCCTGCTCGGCTTGTTGGCCGGAACCTCGGGGGCAGCGGTGCTGCCTCATCTTGACGACGCCAATTACGAGCCGACGCGCGCACTCATGGCCCCACTCGATCGACATCTCTTTCCGCGTGTCTCCTTGAGCGAGACGAAGGGCTTGCCGACGACCGCCGAGGCGATATCGAAATACGATACATTGTTACTCGGGGTTTCGCAAATGACAGCGAACGTTGCGGCAGCGCAACAGATCAATCCGGATCTGCTGGTCTTCTGGAAGTTCAACCCCGTCGGATATAGTGGCTTTTTGGCCACGGATCCATGCAACGATGTCCGGGGTGTAGCCTTCGGCCGCACAGGCAACGCAACCGAGGAATGCAGTTTTTACGCCGGGCATTGGGCCTACTTCGCCGGAACGACCCTCTCGCAGGGGATCGGCGACACGACGTTGACAGCCACGGTAGGCGACGGCAGCCGCGTCACCGCCGGTCGCTACGTCGTCATCTACGATGCCCCGGCCGGATCCTTCAAGAATGCCGAGCATGCCCTGGTAAAGTCGGTCAACGGAAATATCGTAACCTTCGCCAGCCGCGGGTTCAAATCGGTTGCACATGTGCGTGCCGCGGGCGCAATCGTTGCCGAACATCCAGTCCCAGGCGGCGCGAACGGTACCGTCACTCCCGAGCATTGGATGTACAACATGAGCACGCAGGCGCCCGCAGATGCGAACGGCCGCCAGCTGATCGAGATTCAGGCCGATTGGTTAGCCGACAATCTGCGGTCCGTAAACAATGTACGCGTCGACGGGATCATCTTCGACACCGACTCTTGGTCGCAGGCTTGGCAAACCCGGCTCGATGTCGACAACGACTTGGTGGCTGATGGTGGTTGGAGCAGCTCGGACGATACCAACCACTGGGGAGATGGCATGGAGCACTTCTACTGGTTGGTTCGCGATCGTTTCCCCGCCGAGATCGTCGTCGGCGGCGACCGCGCTACTCGCGGATATGACACGCTCAGCGGTACTCAAATGGAAGGCTTTCCGGTCTCGGGTGTCTACTATTCCGCAGATCCTGAATATAATAAACTTGACGAGGTGTTTGCCAACTACACGTTGCATCTGCGCAAGGGACCTGAACATCTTGCGGCCTTTACTGAGACGCTCAGCAAGACCCCGACCAAGCTCTATCCCCGCGACGCGAGTCCGGTGCCGGTCGGCAATGCGCCGTTTCGGTTCGGATTTGCGGCGACCTTGTTGGACGACGGCTACTATGCCCAAGAGCCCTTGCTGATTTCGCGCGATCCCTGGTGGGATGAATTCGCGGTCGACGTGACGCCGGGTTCCGCCAGCTACGGCCATGCCATCGCCTCGAATCCACAGGACGAGACGCTGACACGTACGCATCGCGGCTGGCTGGGTCTGCCGTTGGGTGCGCGCGAGCGCATCTTCGATGCCCAGCATTTCGAACTTGCGCGTTCGCTCATCGCAGCCGGAAACCTCGACAACAGTGCCGCGCTCACGGGATGGCGCAGCTCCAAAGTGACGATGTCTTTCGATTCCAGCGAAGCGATGGCCGGAGCGGGCTCGCTGCGGGTGTCCGGTCATCAGAGCTACGCCTCAGAGCCCTATTACGCCCAGGTTAAAACACCGGCTGTGGCCTTGCAGGCTGGGATCGAGTATACCCTGGTGTTTTCGGTCAAGGCCGATCGCTTGCGCAGTATCACTATCAGTGCCGGCGGCACCACGCAAGGGTTTGATGTGCCCGATCACTGGGTGCGTCGTGTGATGACCTTTACGGCCTCTGCGACCGGAAGCTCGACGATCAACTTCAACGTCGGGCGCGAGAACATCCCACTACGGCTCGACGAGGTCTATCTCTTCGAGGGTAATGCGAACGTCTTCATGCGCGAGTTCGAAAACGGCTTGGTGGTTGTCAACGCCACTGCGCGGCCACGAACCGTTGACCTCGGCGCGTCTTATCTGCGTATCAAGGGAACCGGTCAAGATCATATCAACGACGGCTCCGAAGTCACTACTATCACGATCGCTCCGCATGACGCGGCTATCCTCGTCAATCCGCCTACGGCATATCCAGAGCTTTCGGTCGAAGACGTCGCCGTCTCCGAGGCTGACGGGGTTGCGCGGTTTGCGGTGAGTCTGTCCGCTCCGAGCGCCCTGCCGGTGACGCTGAGCTACGCGATGCTCGACGGCAGTGCCCGGTCGGGTGCGGACTATACGGCGGTTGCGGGGAGTCTGAGCTTTGCCCCCGGCGAGACCGCGCGCACCGTCGAGGTGGCGGTGCTGGACGATCTGCTGCACGAGCCGACCGAGAGCTTCAGCCTGGTGCTGAGCGCGGCGAGCGGTGCGACCCTGGTGCGCGATACGGC